>JBAYRB010000316.1:0-4309 GCA_041676905.1 Spirosomataceae bacterium | reverse complement strand
AGGAAAACGCCATGAGGTACATTATCTCTAACCCGGTTACGTCCGTTGTGTTTGCCGGTAAGTAGGCTGCATCGGGAGGGTGCACATACCGATGATCCTGCATAGGCATTAGTAAACTTGACGCCTGATCGGGCTAGTGCATCCAAATGAGGTGTTTGTATTTTCTCTTGGCCATAGCAACCCAAATCACCGATTCCCAAATCGTCGGCCATGATAAAAATTATATTGGGGCGCTGTTCAACCGTTTGACTTATTACGGGAGAAGTCGTATAGGTTATAATGGTCAAAAGAGAAGCTAGCCGGTAAAACAAGTTGGGCAAAAGGGGACGTTTCAGGGAGTTATGCATAATGGAATATTATTGTGAAAATTGGTTCAAGTGAACCTTATGAAATATATACGTTTCTTTTTCGAAAAAGTGCTAATGCAACTACCTAGGTAAAATCATTAGGAGAAGAAAATAAGCTGAAAGGCTCCCCATGACAGGGAGCCCACAGCGTGTGGATACATAGAGAGACAGAGGTGTCCAAAGAGGGGTTACCACGGTTTGGATGTACCCTGCAATAACCACATTTTAGAATAGTGATGATCGCTGCTTTGTCCGGCAGGTACACGAAGGGTCGGTTCCAATCGGTTGATAGCAGCTTCATAATTTGTCAGGTAATTAGGATCTAGATTGGGAGCGGGATACATAAAGCGGAGGGGTAAGTCAGGTCCATAAAACGCTGCCGAACCGGTTTTCAGCACAGGATACCCCGTCCTTCTCCAATCAAACCATGATTCAGGATAGAGGTAGGAAGCTATCCATTTTTGTTCCATCACACGTTCCCAGGGGTTGTCAGCTTTCGATAATGCTACTTGATCTTGCGCGTAGTATTGATCGAAATCAAAGGACGAAGCTTGGTGAACACGCCATTTATCCATCGAAGCTTTGATCGCCTCACGGTAGTGTTGTTCTGCATTGTTCATTCCGAATATTCCACGTACGGCTGCTTCTGCAAGGATAAATTTCACCTCTGCGTAAGTCATCATATTCATCACGATCAACGGATCGACATCCTTGCGGTACCGAGAGTGGGTGAAGGAGATAAAGGGACTACGTTCGGCATGGAAAGTGCCTGTGTAATTTCCCTTGTTATAATTGAGGGCGTCATTTACAGGAATCCCGGCGGGTAGTCCAACATACATCGCTGTATCTACGTTTTCAAGCCCTTCAGTGGGTAGCAGTTTGATGGTAAACGATTCTCCGAAATAATTAGTCACGGTCGTGTCCCTTTCGCTTGATGCCGACGGGTGCCATTTTATTTGCACTGGTTCTGCCCAGCGATGTAAGCGGGGGTCGTTGAGACTATTCAGTTTGTCGATGAATGATTTTCCAATTTTGTAGCCAAAGTTGGGGTTTGAGCTATTAATAGGACCGCCCCATGTTGAATTTTCTGAATTGGTGCCTATAAAATCGATCTTAGCATCATCCTCATTACTGGTAAAAATATGTGAGAGTGCATCCGCGAACTCAGTATCAAGATTTACGCCTATTGCACTCATTTCCGACTTTTTCTCAGAAAGGCGCATGATGTAACGTAAGCGCAGTGAATTGGCAAACTTACGCCACCGACTCGCATCCCCTTTGTAGAGTACATCCGACGTAGGGTTGACCCCATCTTTAGCTTGTAGATTGGCTAAGAGTTGATCGGCTACCCGTAAATCCTCGAGGATACCCTTATAAACGATCTTTTGTTCGTCGTAAGGGGGGAAATAGTTTTCGTGTTTTGCGCCCAGTGCAGCGGTATAAGGAAGGTCTCCATAGAGATCGGTTGCGGTTCCGTAGGAGAATGATTTCAATATCAGCGCGATCGCTTCAAACATTTTATTTCCGTCATTTTCAGCATTTTCACGCATAATTACTATGTTCCGCATGAGATCATAATAGGTTGCCCAGGGGGCTGCATCATGCGTCCATCCAAAATGATTCACGTTTTCCGAACGAAAATTGGTTCCTACCTGACTGTACTGCATTACACCCGATATCTTTTGCGCAATATCACCGAGCGAATAGTGCGTCCGCCCCAATTGCACCAAAACATGGGTTAAGATATAATTGGAAGAAACCGTTTCCGCGCTATTCGGGTTGCGGTTTACTTCCGAAAGGTCCTCACAGGAAGTGGTGAAAACCCCTGTGACAATAATCAATATGATGGTAATTTCTCTAAGGAATTTCATGCTCAGTTAGTTATTTAAAACCCAACATTCAACTTCAAACCAACAGAACCCGTCCAAGGCATGACATTGTAGTACTCGATGCCTTGTATCCAAGCGCCCGCTTCGGATTGACGGAACGCTCGTTCGGGATCTATTCCAATTCCCGCTTTAGTCCAGGTAAATAAATTATTGCCCACGACCGACAGTGAAGCTCTTTGCAGGCGTACACGACTTAAAAACTGATTGGGGAGATGGTATGTAAAGGCTATTTCCCTTAGCTTTACGTAGGTCGCACTGTACAAATTCCGATCGGGGAAGGGACGGTGAGAATACCGGTAAGCATTAAAGGGGATAAGCCAAACGGTAGAAGGACCACCCATATTTTCGATATAAATGGTATTGCCGTCAGCGTCGACACCGCCGGACCTGACGCCTATATTTAGACTGGCATCCTGAACCCGATTGTTTTGCTCCGGCCATGGCAAGCCGCCATATTCGGCATTCCTACCACCAATCCATTTACCGAAATAGGCACTAGGATCTTCTTTAATCTGCTCCTCGATGGGTCGATTCGGGTCGTAGGGTAGGCCTGAAAGCGTTTCTTCCAACATCCCATTATGGCCGAGGAACATCATCGTGTTGGAGTAAAACTCGCCCCCTTGACGCCAATCGATATTAGCATATAAGGAGAATGACTTATAATGGAAGGTAGGTTGAATGCCAATCATTACGTCGTGGTTGAAATTGCCTATTCGAACCATATTATTGACGTCATTATCGGTCTGGTAGAACCCAGTGTTGGTGAGTATCGGATAGCCGAAATAAGGAGAATTAGGGTCTTTAACGGTGAGCATAGGACGCATGTAAATATCTCCAATTTCTCCTCCTACATACGTTCTAACTTCGGCACCGTTATAGGACACAAAGGGAAAATATTCGATTCCATCCGCTAACTTTTTCATATAGGTTCGGTTTCGAGATAGGGTTGCGTTGAAATCCCAGCGGAAGTCACCCGCGATCACTGGCGTGGTAGAAATACCGATTTCCCATCCTTTACTTTGCACCATTCCCGCGTTGATCATTTTACTGCTAGCTCCCGACTCAATGGGTACGGTAATGGCCAATACCTGGTTCCTATTGTTTAAGGTATAATAGGTTCCTTCGACACCGATTCGATTATTTAGGAATTTAACATCCGCCCCAATTTCCAGAGAAGTAGCAATCTCGGGTTTCAATAAGGGGTTTCTCATGATACCGCCCATAAACATTTTCTTGGCCGCTCCCCAGTCTAGCCCTGTACTAAAGGTCTGGTTGAGGCTATAGGGATTAACGTCATTTCCTACCTGTGCAAAGCCGGCTCTCGCCTTAGCAAAACTGAACCAGGAGGGTAAGTTAACCATGTCTGAAATGATCGTACTTAGCGATACCGATGGATAAAAATAGGACCGATTTTCCTTGGGTAGCGTACTCGACCAGTCGTTGCGAGCGGTCATGTCCAGATATACGATATCCTTGAAACCGAGTGATGCTGAACCGTATACGCCGTATAGGACCTTTCGCGAAACAAAGCTATTATAGGTCACCGACCCGGGAGCGCCATTGCTGATGGTATATAGCCCCGGAAGTGTCAATTGTGCTGCGGAGTTTACCACAGACTGATAGTCTTGGTTGAGCCGATTGACGCCCGCCATTGCACTGAGGCTCCAACTATCGGAAAAGGTCTTTTGATAGGACAACATCAAGTCGATGTTTTCTTCTTTTCGATATTTTGATGCTACGGTATAGCCTCCTTGGGGTTGTTCAAAATTATCGAATGCTATTTTTGACTCATCGAATTCTGTGTAGGAATCCCGTGTGTACCGTGCCTGGAGCGATAAATCATCGGTTAAATCATAGTCAAGTTGTAACTTTCCGACGGTACGATCGCGTTTGAAGCCCGTCAGATTTTCGTATAAAACGAAATAAGGGTTGTTCTGCTTTTCTTTATACTTCTTTTGAAGCAACCCTTCAGACCCGGGAAACCAGTAATCTTTCAAATCGAGGATATTAACTTGCGAGCCCATTTCGTATAAGCTTCGTATTGGGTCCGTTCGTTCACCGTCGATAATCGGT
>JBAYRB010000315.1:0-4311 GCA_041676905.1 Spirosomataceae bacterium | reverse complement strand
TTTTTTTACCATGAAGGCATGAAGCCTGCTAGCGCAGGTACATTAAGGTTTTGGTGGGGTTAGCGCGATAGCTACGCTGTTTTTAGCGATCTACATAAAACCCTACCCTTCATGACCCTTATCTCCTTCATGGTGAACCAAAAAGAAAATGTTTTTTACCATGAAGGCATGAAGCCTGCTGGCGCAGGTACATTAAGATTTTTTGGTAGAGTCTAGTGCAATCGCTACACAGTGTTTAAAATCTACATATAACCATACCCTTCATGCCCCTTATCACCTTCATGGTGAACCAAAAAGGAAATGATTTTTACCATGAAGGTATGAAGCCTGCTAGTGCAGGTACATTAAGATTTTTTGGTAGAGTCTAGTGCAATCGCTACACAGTGTTTAAAATCTACATATAACCATACCCTTCATGACCCTTATCTCCTTCATGGTGAACCAAAAAGGATATGTTTTTTACCATGAAGGTATGAAGCCTGCTGGCGCAGGTACATTAAAGTTTTGGTGGGGGCTAGCGCGATAGCTACGCTGTTTTTTGCGATTTACATAAAACCATAGCCTTCATGACCCTTAACTCCTTCATGGTGAACCAAAAAGGATATATTTTTTACCATGAAGGTATGAAGCCTGCTGGCGCAGGGGGATGAAGAAAATTGTATTTTTAATTACCCCTATCTCGATCGTACCACCCATGAAGCACTGTTAGGCGAATATGATTTACAACTCCTACTAATTCGCGTCCCCGTTAATGAACCTTCACCCTTTCATCGCATACCTTCAAAACCTGAATGTTTCAAAGGTGAAAACTTAAGAGGGGTCAAGAGTAATTCATATAACGCAACCCGGTTAAACCACGTCCAACCTCGAAAACCTACCCAAAACACAACACTCTCTCCCAGGTTAGGGGCTTTATTCGTTATCGTTAGCACTTATACGTTGGGGGTTAGGAGGCAAAATTCAATCCCTATGCTCGAGCATTAGAACGTATTTTACAATTTTGGCCTATGGCCAAATTTATGTAATAATCATTTTCCAAATTTTGAAAAAAAACGGCAACAGTCGCACTGTCGCCGTTTTTGCAATTACCAAATGTGGGGACAATGTCCCCATTACTAGATAGAGGAGGGTTAATTATGTCTTATAAGATTCTACCTCCCAAGTTGGGGGTGCCATCTATTTAAAGTTCCTAACAATAAATCCTAACTGTCATAGCACCGAAGTAACAACCTCGTGTATATACATTCAAAAATACGCTAAAATTCACAAGAAGGACCCCTCTGAATACCCCTGCACTAGCTATTATTTAACGAATCCTAGGGTTTACTTAACGAACGAAAGAAAACACGCCGAAATACATTACTTTTATTATAAATCAATCTGTCGTATTTTTACGTAAATCAACATAAACTCAACAAACACAACATCCTAATACATTCAACTTTTTGTATACCCTAATCCTCTCTATCTAGTTTGAAGCTACTATTTATTACGTTATTACTCATTGTTTTTGGGGACTATACCAAACCCAAACCTGACGAAGAACGAGTCAACTATGCCTGGGAAGTTTTGGAAAAGGCGATACAGGAAAAAGACTCGGTGAACATGGCCGAAGGTTATTACCTACTCGGTAAACGTCATGCCGACATACTGGATATCGAGGAAGCCTATCGCTTTTTTTATCAAGCCTTGAGCCTAAATCAAAAACTTAACAATCACTATCAAATCGGGAAAGTGTACTTACGATTGGCTCATTTAGAACTAAAACAAAACCATCTTGAACGAGCGATAAGTTACACCAAAGACGCAGTTGAGGTATTTGAGAAAAACGATATACAACAGGGGCTGTACTCTGCTTATACCCTTTTAGGCGAAATCTACTTAACCGGTGATAACGACAGATCGGAAGCTCGCCTTCAATCGTCGCCGATTTCCCTTGACAGCGTGCTACATTATTCCCTAAAAGCTGAAGCCATAGCCGTTACCGAAGGTGACATGGAAGACATAGCCAAAACTCGTTTTATCATTGGAAGATTATTGCTGAGTCAACGAAATCCCAAAGCTCTTGATCACCTTTCTTATGCGGCGAAAGCCCTGGAAAACTCATCGTCAAGTACCACTTTATTGAATTGCATGGCTGCTTTGGCTCATGCTTGGATCGTATTTGATGCTCCCGAAAAAAGTAGCAAAGTGCTCGCCCGTGCACAGGAAATTATCGATTCCGTAGGAACGATAGGTCTGACAACGAAAGCAAACCACCATACGGTTTATTCGATGTATTATAAAAAGATCGGCGATTGGCAAAAGGCACTCGAACACCATGAATTCGCGATGAATTTTTATAAACTCATTGCCAAAAGTGAACGAAATGAAAACCTTAGCAAATGGAGAATCCGACTGGAAATTGAGAAAAAAGAAATAGAGCTAAAGATTCGAAATCAGGAGCTTAAAGCCCGTGAAGAGACCATAGCTCAACAAAAGCTCTTGATTATTATATCTATTATTTCATTGTTTCTATTCGGTTTGTTAAGCTACTTTTTATATAAGAACTATACGAAGCAACACTTTCTCAGTAGGAAAAATGCATTTTTAATCCAAGAACAGAATCATAGGGTTAAAAATAATCTTCAGATCATTTCCAGTATCTTAAATTTACAAAAGGAGCATTTGAGTGATATTGCCTCTCAAAATGCCCTAGCCGAAAGTCAAGCTCGAATCGATTCGGTGGTCTTACTTCACCGACAACTTTACGAAAACAGTGACTTTGAATTGATCGATATGGAAAAACTCTTCGATGATATCATCAATTCCGTTGCTCTGACTTTTGGCAAAGGGAATGTAAAGTCTGAAATCGAATTAGAAACCAAATTTTTGGAGCCTGATACAGCAACCTCGGTGGGGGTTATTGTTAACGAATTGGTGATGAATTCGTTTAAACATGCTTTTCAAAACCAGGATCCTACTATCACAATAACCTCAGTAGAAAGAAAAGACAAGATCGAAATTACATACCGTGATTTCGGACAAGATAATCTCGAAGAGCTATTCCGGAAGCCAGAGAACAAAGGATTTGGTTTACAATTAATCGATTTAATCGTACGACAAATTAATGGGCGCCTGACCTACCATTTCGATAATGGTTCAGTATTTACTTTAATTTTCAACAAACCTTCAACGTAACGACAGAACTTCTTAACAAATGAAAATTCTCATTATCGAAGACGAAATAATCACAGCCACAGATCTTAAAATGGTATTGGAAAAGAGAGGTCATCAAGTTCTTCCTATTTGCAGAAATGATCAAGAAGCATTTTTAACCCTACATGAAAACACCCCCGACCTTATTTTAGCCGATATCCGTTTAAAGCATTCAACTATGGATGGAGTCGATGTAGTGAACAAAATCCAAAATCATATGTCGATTCCGGTCATTTACTTGACCTCTCATACGGATCCGGAAACCTTCAACCGGGCGAAGAACACCCGACCAGCGGCCTTCCTATTTAAACCATTTCGTAAGGAAGAAGTGGTCTTTCAAATTGAGTTAGCTTTTGAACATTATAAGGTGAATAAACTAACTAATCCGGAACCTGAAACAACAGAAAACCTATTTTTCCCCTACAGTAGAGGCCACAAGAAAATTCACAAAAATTCTGTGTTGTTTATTAAAGCACAAGGTGCTTACGTTGACCTTTATACTGCCGACAGTCGGTCTCCTCTTGTTTTATCAATGAATCTGGGTTACGTAGAACAGTTTTTCCCGGCACCAAATTTCTATAGACTCGGGAGATCCTATATTATCAACCTCGACCGTATTGAACGATTTGATTCAGAATACATCTACTTCGAAGGCTCAACCGAGAAAGTACCTATTCCTCTCGCCCGCAAGCAAGAATTTCTAAAGATGTTTACGCTAGCGAAGAAGACGAGTTAAAATTTCTCATACAATACCCGTACGATCCCCTCAGTAACTCTTTGCATATCGCGGATCGGATAGGCAAAATTGTTGTGCATGATACTGAATATCAATAACTTTCCTTTTTTGCTATATAGGTAACCACTTAAACAGTAGTTATTGCTAAAGCTACCGCTCTTGGCATGTACCACCAGCGGACTTTCCTTGAATAAATAGCGGATTGTGCCCGTCTGTCCTCCAGTAGGGAAGTAGGAAAAAACCTTCTCCCGCGGGTATTGTTGAAGCATTCTCTTCAAAACTTCTACCGTAGTGCGGGGTGTAAAAAGGTTATACCTCGAAAGGCCGGAACCATCGCGCCATACCAATGAATCGGGCATGTCCACAAAAACATTTTC
>JBAYRB010000314.1:0-4312 GCA_041676905.1 Spirosomataceae bacterium | reverse complement strand
TTGGATGGATATAAGTCGCTGACCCGCAAATGCAGTTTCTTACCTAAGGTTCCTCCCGGATGGAGTCGTGCGAAGTCTTCAGGCGAAAATCCCCGTAGTTCAGCTAAACATACAGCAAAAGCATCCCCCAACACCAGAGCTGCTGTCGTACTTGATGTAGGAATTAAATTGTGTAGGTCAGCCTCCTGATCAATATAAGAATTGAGAATATGATCCGAATGCACAGCAAGATAGGAGTTCCGATTACTTACCATTCCCAGCAAGGTGACGTTTCGGTGTTTCAACAACGGGACCAGCGCTTTGATTTCGGGGGTATCACCGCTTTTAGAAATGACCATAACAATGTCTTCGGGCCCGATGACTCCCAAGTCCCCGTGGATAGCATCGGCCGCATGCATGAATATCGCAGTGGTACCCGTAGAGTTAAGTGTACCGACGATTTTTTGGCCAATGAGAGCACTCTTGCCAATTCCCGTTACAATTACCTTACCTTTGGCGGTAAAGACTTTTTCAACGGCCTGGCAAAAATCATCGTCAACCCAAGTTTGCAACTGGCTAATTGTCGCCGCTTGTATCGCTATTGACCTAAATGCCGTGGATTTGATTTTTTTTACTAATTTCAAACTAAACTTTATTTTTAAGAAAATCTGTGAAGTCTGCTGGAATTTATGGGCAAAGATATGAACTTTGACAAGACTCTTTTTTAGTATTGACATGTTAGAACAGGAAAGAAAACCAATCCTTAATGAATCTCTGAAAGCCAGACTCAAGGAAGTTTTTGGCTTCAGCCAATTCAGAGGCGATCAAGAGGCGATAATAGAGAATATTATGAGTGGGAAGAACACATTCGTGATTATGCCCACCGGTGCTGGAAAATCTCTTTGTTACCAATTACCCGCTATCGTCAGTGACGGGATGGCCATCGTGATTTCCCCCCTCATAGCGTTAATGAAAAATCAGGTTGACCAATTGAGTGCCTTTGGTGTAAATGCTCAATTCCTCAACTCTACCCTTAGTAAAAGCGAAATAAATCGAGTTAAAAAGGATGCCCTGGATGGGAACTTGAAACTTCTTTATATAGCCCCCGAATCACTCAACAAGGAGGAGAACCTGGACTTTCTACAGAAGATAAAAATTGCCTTCGTTGCCATCGATGAGGCGCATTGTATCTCCGAATGGGGGCACGACTTTAGACCGGAATACCGGAAAATTCGGGGCATTATCGATAATATCGGGAATTTACCCATCATCGCACTAACAGCCACGGCCACCCCTAAAGTGCAAATGGACATCCGGAAGAACCTGCACATGGAAGACGTAGAGACGTTTAAATCGTCTTTCAACCGGAAAAATCTGTATTACGAGGTAAGGCCTAAAAAAGATGCCCGCAAACAATTAATTCAGATCATCCGGACTCATAAAGGGAAGTCGGGCATTGTCTACTGCCTAAGCAGAAAGAAGGTGGAGGAAATTGCCGAATTATTACGCGTAAATGACATCAAAGCGCTGCCCTACCACGCCGGACTGGACACCCATGTTAGAATGGCCAATCAGGATGCCTTCCTGAACGAGGAAGTGGATGTGATCGTGGCCACCATCGCTTTCGGGATGGGAATCGACAAGCCAGACGTGCGTTTTGTGATTCATTACGATGTTCCCAAATCTTTGGAAGGATATTACCAAGAAACCGGTCGTGCAGGTCGGGATGGCTTGGAGGGAAACTGTATAATGTTCTACCGCTATGATGACATCCTGAAACTCGAAAAATTCAACAAGGATAAGACCGTTACCGAACGGGATAATGCGAAGCATCTCCTGAACGAAATGGTCAGTTATGTAACGCTGGGAGTCTGCCGAAGAAGACAATTGCTAAGTTACTTTGGCGAATACCTGGATAAAGACTGCGGTTTCTGTGACAACTGTTTGAAACCCACTGAAAAAATCAAGGTACAGGAGGAGGCCATATTAGCCATCAATACCGTCAAATTAACAGATCAGCGTTTCGACGCAGAACACTTGGCCAGCGTAGTAGTAGGTCAGGAAAATCAGTACACAAAAAGTTACGAACACGACCAATTAGACGTATTTGGAAAAGGATTAAGCTACAACGAATCGATTGATTTTTGGATCTCTTTATATCGACAGCTTCTAATTATGGGCTATTTAGCGAAAGATTTGGATAACTACGGCGTTCTAAAAATTTCAGATAAAGGGGAAGCCTACATCAACGACCCCTACCCGATTACCATTAGCAAAGACCACGACTACGAGTTGGAAAGTGAAAAGTCGGTATTACAGGAAAAGGATATTGCCGGTGAAGCTAGCGCACATGCCTACGACGAAGTACTATTAGGTATGTTGAAAGCGCTGCGTAAAAAGGTAGCTAAAGAAAAGAACCTACCACCCTATGTAATTTTCCAAGATCCATCGCTGGAGGAAATGTCGACCACTTATCCTACAACCCAGCAGGAAATGGCCCAAATAAACGGGGTTGGGCTTGGTAAAGTACAAAAATTCGGCAAACCTTTCCTCGACTTGATCAATACCTATGTAGAGGAAAATGACATCGAAACCGCCAAGGACGTCGTTATTAAATCGACTGTCAATAAATCGAAAATAAAGATCTTTATCATCCAACAAGTCGACCGTAAGATCAATCTCGAAGAGATCGCGGATGCTAAAGGAATAACCATGGAAGAGTTGATTAGTGAGATTGAGCATATCTGCTATTCAGGAACCAAACTCAACCTGGATTATTATATCAACCAGATCATGGACAAGGATAAGCAGAACGACATATATGATTATTTCCTCACCGCTGAATCCGATAATATTACGGATGCCCTCAAAGAATTTAGTGGGGAAGATATAACGGAAGAAGAACTTCGTTTGATGCGAATCAAGTTCCTGTCTGAACTGGCCAATTAATATCGTATCAAAATTGTTGGGGAATGAAAACCCTCTGGTAAAAAATAATCGTTAATGAATATACTAATTGTAGGATCGGGGGGACGAGAGCATGCTTTTACTTGGAAAATCGCACAGAGCCCCTTATGCGATAATCTTTTTGTAGCACCGGGAAATGCGGGAACCGCAAAAATTGCCCGTAACTTACCTATTTCGATAAGTGATTTCGATTCGATTGTCCAGGCTATCACGGAACACCAAATAGACTTGGTGTTGATCGGTCCGGAAGAACCACTTGTCAAAGGCCTGGTCGATTTTATCCGTTCCAAGCCTGAATTGAATCACGTTAAAGTAATAGGCCCGGATGCCAAAGGTGCCCAACTGGAAGGTAGTAAGGATTTCTCAAAGGCTTTTATGCAGAAATATGGAATTCCGACTGCCAGTTCTCGTACCTTTACGAAAGAAACGATTAAAGAAGGCTTAGCCTATCTGAAAGATCATACGCTCCCTATCGTACTGAAAGCAGATGGCTTAGCAGCAGGTAAAGGTGTCGTTATCGCCGAAACCTATGCGCAGGCAGAGGCTACGCTGAATGAAATGTTGCTTGATGGCAAATTCGGGCAGGCTAGTGAAAAAGTGGTGATCGAGCAGTTTCTGAAGGGAATCGAGCTCTCGGTATTTGTTTTAACCGATGGAACCCACTATAAAATTTTACCCGAAGCTAAGGATTACAAGCGGATTGGCGAAAACGATACAGGGCTAAACACTGGGGGCATGGGGGCTGTATCGCCCGTCATTTTTGCGGACGAAGGCTTCATGCAAAAGGTGGAAGAAAAAGTGGTTAAGCCTACTTTAGCGGGTTTACAAGCTGAACAAATTCGGTACATAGGATTTATCTTTTTTGGCTTAATGAACGTTAAAGGAGAACCCTATGTAATCGAATATAATGTTCGTATGGGCGATCCGGAAACCGAAGTCGTTCTGCCCCGCATTCAATCCGATCTTTTGCCTCTACTGGTAGCTGCATCAAAAGGAACACTCGATGACGTAGGATTGGTCATCACCCCTCAAGTGGCCGTCACTACAGTAGTGGTTTCGGGTGGATATCCTGAAGCTTATGAAAAAGGTAAAGTGATCGAAAACCTGGAAAAATGCGAAGACGTGGTCACCTTTCATGCGGGTACACGATTAAATTCAGCGGGAGAAGTTCTTACAGATGGTGGAAGAGTATTGGCAATGACGGGGATGGCTAATTCCATCGAACACGCTGTTATGAAATCCCAAAAAGCGGCACATACGGTACGCTTCGATGGGAAATATTATCGTAGTGATATCGGGATCGACTTGATCCGATATCGGGATTAATCAATGAAATATATATGGGATGTACATCATGTGGGGTATC
>JBAYRB010000313.1:0-4317 GCA_041676905.1 Spirosomataceae bacterium | reverse complement strand
TAGTGACCCTACTCTTACCCTACCCCGCAACAAAAACCCCGCTAGAGGTGACATTACTACATCAAGATAATTACTTTTAGTGACCGTACTCTTATCTTACCCCGCAATGAAAACCCCGTAGGGGTGACATTACAATAGTATTTATCCCCAAAAAGTAGTAATTTCTGTACAACAGGCCTTTATATTTAATAACAATCTACGCGTTAATTCTAAAAAATATGATTAAAAAAGGGTGGAAAACCGTAACCAACCAAATCAGTTTACTGGGTGAAGGCCCGGTATGGGATGAAAGAAAAAATCGAATTATCTGGCTGGATATCCTAGCTGGTAAAATACACCAATATTACCCCCAAACGGCTGAGTATCGAAGCATCGCAACCGGACAGTATGTTGGAGCGGTGACACTCACCGAAAACGATAAGTTATTGGGTGCCCTTCACCATGGGTTTTACGAAATTGATGAAAAGACAGGAAATAAGAACTTTTTGGTTGACCCGGAGGTCCATCTCCCCGACAACCGCTTCAACGACGGCAAATGTGACCCCAATGGCCGTTTTTGGGCTGGAACCATGCATATTCCCGAGACCGAAGTAACCGGAAATTTGTACGTACTGGAAAATGATGGTACGGTATCCCATAAAATCTCAGACATTGGTTGTTCGAACGGCTTGGCTTGGAATTCAGCGGGCGACACCCTCTACTATATCGATTCACCCACACGACAAGTTGTGGCGTACGACTATAGTCTGGAAACAGCAGAAATCGCCAATCGTCGCGTCGTGATTACCATTCCCGAGGGTGGAGGTTTTCCCGACGGTATGACCATCGATGCCGAAGATCAGCTGTGGGTAGCGCTATGGGATGGGTGGAAATTGATTAGGGTAAATCCGGCCACCGGTGAAGTCACGGACCAAATTGACTTACCCGTTGCCCGTATAACTTCGGCCGTTTTTGGAGGACCCGACTACGGTGATCTCTACATAACTTCTGCAAAAGTTGGTTTGGATGACACGCAATTAAAAGACCAACCCCTGGCTGGAAGTTTGTTCGTTGTTGAAAATGTGGGTGTAAAAGGCCGCCCAGCGTTCCGATACCGGAGAGAAAATTAGAAACGAAGTGTGAAATTCTCTTTCGCCTGTTCTTTGCGAAAGAATATTAAGCCGATCCAAAACAAATCGATGGTCACGGTTACTCTTGGGTCGGCTTTTATTTTTTGCCATGCTTGCATCATTTCGTCCGACCAGTAAATATCGTCGAAAATAAAGAGGCTTTCATTGTGGACGTAGGGTAAGCAGGTCTCAAAATAACGGATGGTGGGCTCGTAGCGATGGTTAGCATCAAAATAGACCAGATCCAGAGGCTTATCAATATGTATGAGGGTATCCGCAAGAATGTGGTCGATATTCCCCGTAAATAATTGAATATTATTCGCTTGAAGTTTTTCGAAGTTACGGATGGCGATCTTGGAAGTCTCGGGGCACCCCTCAAATGTATAAACGGTTCCGTTGGGTTGTGCCCTGGAAAAATAGAGGGTTGTTAATCCCAATGATGTTCCCAGTTCGACGATCGTTGCAGGTTGAAGTGATTCGGTGATCCTAAAAAACAATTCACCAAATTTCGTTGGTTTTTCGGCATTCTTAGCGATCTGACTGATCTTTCTTCGATTCGATTTGTTTACCCTCGAACCGGCTCCTAAGTCCAAAACCTCAATTAGTTGGTTTGAGGCTTTTAGTTCCCTTCGAAGGAGTTCTAAATCCTTGTACAAAGGCGACCTTCGTTTACTACGAATGATGTCGAGATAAAATCTAAATACGAAGGGAGAATGAATCGAATGTTCATTCCCGGCACGAAGTAGGTAAGAAAGATATCGGAAAACCAATGGACTTAAAACGAATTTTCAAAGCGGGCGCAATTTAGGAATTAATTCATCAGATAAGGCGCTATCAGGGTAAATTCGGGTATGACGACATGAAAACGATAGCCGTCCAAAAGGCGTTCCATCAGATAAGTACCTTTCATTTTGCCAAGCCCTGAACTGAGATTGCAACCCGAAACATATTCGTGTACCTCCCCGGGTTCCAACACAGGCTGCCGTCCGACCACCCCTTCCCCTTCTACTTCATAATACTTGAAATTAGAATCGTAGACATGCCAATGCCGTTTGAGTAATTGCACGGTTTGACTGCTTCGATTCTCAATCATGATTTTGTAGGTAAAGACAAAATGGGATCGAGCCGGATTGGAATAATCGGGTTGATATTCAGTGATTACACTGACTTTTACGCCTTCTGTTATCTCCGAGACCATGGTTTACTAACAGATTTGTTTTCACGAATTTACTAACCGAACTTCAACAATAAAAATTTAAATACATTAATTTGCGCATTAAAGAACTCCCGTTCAAAAGGTATAATGGCAGGAGTTTTAATGATTTTTTTACAGATTCATGGATGTACGCATTGAACCCTCGTGGAAGGCTGAACTACAAGAAGAATTCGAAAAACCTTATTTTGCTCAGCTCATCGATTTCGTCAAAGCAGAGTATAAGGCTGGAACCGTTTACCCCCCGGGAAAACTGATATTTAATGCCTTTGACAAATGCCCTTTCGATCGTTGCAAGGTGGTGATCATCGGACAAGATCCCTACCATGGCCCCGGACAAGCTAACGGACTGTGTTTTTCGGTAAACGATGGAATCCGTAAGCCACCTTCGTTGTTGAATATCTTCAAAGAAATTCAAGACGACCTAGGAATTCCTATTCCCGTATCAGGGAATTTGGAACGCTGGGCTACTCAAGGTGTTCTCCTTTTAAATGCTACCCTAACCGTTCGTGCCGGCCAGGCGGGCTCACACCAGGGAAAGGGTTGGGAACAATTTACCGATGCGGTAATTAAGCGAATTGCCAATCAGAAAAAGGGTATTGTGTTTATGTTATGGGGCCGATATGCTCAAGAAAAAGGCCGGATGATTTCGCCCGAAAAACATCTGGTTCTTACGTCTAAACATCCCTCCCCCATGGCAGCCTCTTCAGGCGGATGGTTTGGTAATCGACATTTCAGCAAAGCCAACCAGTATCTAGTAAGCCATGGACTAGAACCCATCCGATGGTAAAAACCAAAAAAATGGTAACCATCCGGGGCTACCATTTTTTTTACCATCTATCTCTCTATTATTTAATCAACATACCCTGATGGATTACACCCAATTAAAACATAGTTTCGTGAGTTACATCAGGTTGCAGTTCGATGATTTCTCAAACGAACCGTCAAATGTCATCGTAAATATATTCATTAATTTTAAAATATAGAACTTTTTAGATAATTTTTTGTGCATATCTGCAATAAAAACTTTTATCGGGCCGTTTATAGGGGCGTTGATGGGCGAATTGTGCATTAATCCGTTATAAAAATCATACTATACACTCATGAAAAGAATCAATTTCCTTATGGGAAGCTTCATGATACTGGCTCTCCCTTTCGAAATTCAAGTAAGCACCTGGGGATTTTGGGCTCACAAATTCATTAATCGAATGGCAGTCCTCCGCTTACCAGCCGAACTCTCGCCCCTGTTCAAGGCTAATATCGACCTGATCTCCGAAAACGCTATTAATCCCGACCGTAGACGATACGCTGTTGTCGGAGAGGCTGAAAGGCATTATATCGATTTAGACGTATACGGTGATAGTGCTATTCATTTACCCAGAACTTGGAAAGCAGCCGTAGAAAAATTTGGGGAAGACAGTCTTCGTAAACATGGAATTGCTCCCTGGCATTTAGAAAGACAGATTTTGCAACTTACAGAAGCCTTTCGGATCAGAAATTTCGACCGGATCCTACGCTTAGCGACCGACCTCGGACACTACGTAGGAGATATCCACGTGCCCCTGCATACGACACGTAATTACAATGGACAACTTACCGGTCAAGAGGGAATTCATGCTTTCTGGGAAACTCGACTCCCGGAGCTTTTTGCCGAAGACTACGACTTTTGGATTGGTCCGGTCACTTATCTCGCTAACCCCATGGATATCATCTGGGATACGATCTTCCAAACGCATGCAGCTTGTGATAGTGTACTGGCCTTTGAACGAATAATTGCGAGTCAACTCCCGCCTGATAAACAATACATTTATGAAACACGGAATAACGCCCTGGTCAAAGTACCTTCGAAAGAGTTTTCCCAACTTTATCACCAAATGTTGGATGGACAAGTGGAAAGACAAATGCGAAAAGCCGTTGCTTTAATCGGAAATCTCTGGTACACCTGCTGGGTCAATGCAGGGCAGCCACCGCTGGATGTTGAAAAAATCGTACTTC
>JBAYRB010000312.1:0-4323 GCA_041676905.1 Spirosomataceae bacterium | reverse complement strand
TTTCGCCGATCGTCGTATGGTTTACCTCCCATATAAATCGGGTCGGCACTTGTGCGGAAGCAATCGCCTCAAATTTCAGGAGAGCAGATTGATTTTCGAGGAGGCCGGGAAAGTCGAGCTCAAAGCGAAGGGTATTGCGTGTGCCTAAAAAATCCCCCCACCAAGCCCGCCCTGAACGCAATAAGTTAGTTTCATCCTTTTCGTAAAACCAGTATTCGTCAAATGAGTGAAGAACCTCTGCAACTTCCGAAAGGGTGGGCTTGTATTTTTGTACGGTCGGACGCTGATCTTCGGCGAGGGTTAGAAAGTAATAGGTTGTATCGGTGTAAGGATTTAATTCATGATGGAAAGAGTCGGATTCGGTATCGAAAAAAATTCTTGTGGGGCCTTGACCATAAAAATAGAGGGATGCTTTGTCGGGGTCGGTAAAAGTATGAACCGGTTGTAGTTTGTTTGGGCGGGAATCGCGATTGGCTTGGGGGAGAAATCCATTTCCATTGCTGTAAAGTGCGATTTTCCCTGTGCTCAGTAAGGAGGGGTCAAGGCCTATTTTTTCTATAAAGGCAGCATCGATTTTATACACGCCTGGTTGGGCAATGCCAATTTTGTACCAAATTCCTTCCGCCAGGGATTGGGCTTTAACAGTGGGGAGGGCGGTTAATACTGAGATTCCGAGCAACGACGTAAATAGATACGTCAACGAAAAACTATATTTGTTCTTCAACCAAAGCATGCGCGGCAATCGTATATTTTTTTTGGGATTTCGTTTCGATACAGAGTACTCGAGTTCTTCTTAAGGGGCCTTTTACAAAGGATCTACCGTTATAAACGAACAAATCGCCTTCTCTCAGATAAATAAGTGGTTTTTTATGAGCCCCTTCTGTGGGATCATCGTATTTTTTTAGGGCTAATAGGAGGGCAGGGTCTCCAGAAGTACTTGCTTTTGGGTTTTTGAGGTATCGTACCAACGGTATGAGGACGTCGACAGGAAAAATTTCAGGCGTCAGTATCGGTTGCGCTAATTCTTGAAAGGCCCATTTCCACTCTTTTCCATGAGGAGCAACTTTAAAGGAATATTTTCGGAATACCATACAATGGGCGACCTCGTGGATATAGGTAATCAGAAATGAATAGGGATTAAGATCGGAATTGACGGTGATGAGCGGACGGGTGCCCGGTCGATACGAAAAATCCCCAAGTCGGGTTTTTCGGGGCGAGGCGAGTCGAAAGTCAAAATCGAACCGTTCTTGTAGGCTCTGGCAGTAACTTATAGACTTAGCTGGAATATTGAAAGCCAAAATTTTCGAGTTTAAAACTTTTTGACAAATTAAAAACAAAGCCGCCATACGGTAAAACCATATGGCGGACTTCAACTATACATACTATACTTTATCTTCGAAGTGACACGTGGCCACTATTAGTCTTCTACCTTTAAAATTTATTATAATACACGTTTGCTAGCAGTTATGCAAACGTAAAATTGTGAAAAAATCTAACGAAATACAATATGCCCGTTCTCTTAACAAGGTAAATTTCAATTAAGTTTCTCGCAGAACCAGTTCCAATGGCTTAGGAGGGCGGGGTAAATTCAAATTAACCATTTGTTTACCCGTACTACCAGTAAACTAGTTTTACTTTTATTTCGACCTGTCGTCATGTGAATCGGGGCTTTACTTCACCGCTAGTCGCTACTGGAAAATTTTATCAAGAAAAAGTATGATTCATTGTTCCGAATTAAAAATTTTATTGATCTCCATAAAGCTTATGGGTTTGTCAAGAAAGTAGTCGGCGCCGTTACGGAGGGCTTCCTCTCGGAGATTTGTCATAGCACTAAGCATGAGGATTCGGGCTTTGCGGGCAGCTTTGCGTATATTTCCTAACGCGTTGATGCCCTTTCCATCGGGGAGGTTATTATCCAGTATTACCCATTCGGGTTCAATCTCTTTGATGAAAGATAAGCCATCTTTTAAATTGGTTGCGATGGTAACACTTCCAGGACCCTGATTAAGGACCCTTTTTCGCAAGTAGTTACCCATCAATAACCCGAGTTCTTCCTCGTCTTCAATTATTACGATTCTCATGAAGTCGTTAAGATTATTACGGAATAGACTAAAATAATCTTGCCAGTGGTTTCGTATATTAATTGGAAGTCTTCGTTGTTGTTAACGGGATTCCAATTCCACAGTATGTAGAAAAGCATACGCGTGACGTGAACCCTGGAATCTTGAACTCATCGAATTTTTCCAAACTAAACAAACCACACAACAAACCATCAAGAACATGATCAACACAAGAGTATTTTGGGGAATTGTAACAGCAGCCGCAGCCGGTGCTGTGATCGGATTATTGTTTGCTCCTGATGAAGGACGCAAAACACGTCGTAAAATCCGGAACACTGCAGAAGGATGGTCGCACGATGCGCTCGATAGCCTGGATAGCAGTAAAAAGAAGGTGTTGGAAGCAGCCCAGCGTTTGAAGGATACTGCTCTAAAAGCCAAGCAGGAAGCCAAGGAAGCGATACAAGAAGCCACCGAGAAAGTTTAATGGGTGCGTTGACCCGCCCCGTAGGATACCACGCTGTCTAAATATAGTCGATAAACTGCCAAGCTTTTTGTGGAGCGAAAGAGGAGCAAGGACATCGACCGAGTTGATGTGGGTTAGGGAGTTCCCTAAAAACGCAGTGATTATTTGCTATTTTAGACAGCGTTTGTCTTAAACGGGTTGGTCAAAGGTATCGTCAACGGGAAGAAAAATTGAAAAGGAAGTACCAAGACCTTCAATAGACTTAACTGTAATATAACCATTGTGATTGGTGACCACTCTTTTACAGATGGCTAATCCAATACCGGTTCCCTTGTAATCCTCCCGTCCGTGTAGCCGTTGAAACAGCGCAAATACTTTTTCGGAAAAAGTCTCATCAAACCCGATACCGTTATCGGTGAAGGTGATATTGTGGAAGTCCAAAAGTGTATGAGCGGGCATACTGTTTTCGATGTCACTACCTTTCACGACGGAGTACGAAATTCCGATGGCGGGAGCTAAATCGGGTTTGGCGTATTTTAGGGAGTTTTCTATGAGGTTTTGAAAAAGCTGCACCATTTGGGAGGGGTATACGTTAACCGTGGGCAGATCGTCACTCGTAATGGTTGCATTTTTTTCGGAAATAACTAGCGATAGGTTACTTTGTACTTCTCGCAACACTTTATTCAACGAGACGGAAATCTTGTCGGTTTGGGTTCGCATCAATTGAGAAAAGGCCAATAAGTCGTGAATGAGTTGCTGCATTCGTCCAGCGGAGCTACTGATTTTATCCAAGAGCACCCGGCTTTCCGGTTTCAGTTCGTCGGCGTGTTTTTGAAGGAGTCGGTCTGAAAAGCTTTTCATTTTTCGCAAGGGCTCCTGCAAATCATGGGAAGCACTGTAGGCAAACTGTTCCAGTTCACTATTTGACCGGTTCAAGTTTTCAATTTTATTTTCCAGCTCAGCCCTATACTTTCGATTTTGGAGTAGTTTCCCGTCGAGCAGGTAGAAAATGGAAGCCATAAAGGCGATCGATGCCAACATGAGCATCCAGTTGTAACGGAAGAGCTTAGTTTGATAGTTGTTTCGATTCTCCATCCGACTGTTCATGATTTCAGTGGTATGATGTTTAAAATCTTCAATGATTTCATATACCTTTCGCATGACAATCGTATTGGGTATTGGTAATTTTCCTGGTCCAGAGAAAAAGCTCATATCGGGGATAGGGTCGGTGGGTGAAAAACCATAGAGTTCGGCGATGCCTTGATGAATTTGAGCCACGACCTCCTTTTGGTTCAAATCGGTTGAGGTCAAGGAATCGAGTCGATGGACTAAGGCGGGGATGAGGGCTGCATTAGTTTGAGCCAGGTCCCGATTGGTTTTATTACCATAGGCATTATGCGCTACGATATTAAAATTGGTTTCGTGAAGGACCGTGGATAGGTCACTGAGTGCAGAAAGTGTATATTGGCTATTATCGACTTGGGCAGCGTAGAAAATCAATTTTCGATTGATTTGATTGAAGCTAATCGACAGACCCAAGATTAGAAAAAGCGGAACTAGGAAGAGGATTCGAAAAATACTAACAGAGTCTTTTAAATTCAATTTCCATTGGGGTGGCTGGTACAGTTTGAAATTCGCCATTTGACGAGGAAATTAGTTTGAATGGATTATATTTAAATGTGGAATTTTATACTCATATTTGAGTCCACTAACAGGTTGTAAAAAGGATGTGGGCAAAATCTTTGCCAGCGGCCCAAATTCCACAATTAAGTTAATTAATAGGAAAATACATGCAAAGAC
>JBAYRB010000311.1:0-4325 GCA_041676905.1 Spirosomataceae bacterium | reverse complement strand
CATCCTGCCAGTTTTCAGGTATTGCTGGCATTATTTCAATAAAACCCGCATAGCTTTGGAGTAACATCTCCTGTAACCCTGCCGCAAATGCCATATTCCCTTCCAGGGTAAATGGGCGATAGGTCATACTGGAATAGCCTGACTTTGTTTGATCTCCATTCGCATGAAAGCTATTGGGTAAGCAAAACGCCTGGGCGAATATCCGGAGTGCCTGCGCTGCTTTTTCACCATTCTTTGCTCTTGCATGTAAACTCCCTAACCAGGAATAGGAATACCCACACCAAAATTGAGGTCCTACTGCTTCCAATTGAGCCAATGAATTCTTGATGATGGCTTGTGCTAATTCACCGTCCTCCCACTTGATCAGCCCTAAAGGGTGAATCGCCATGAGGTGGGACAAGTGACGGTGCGATTCCTTATAGGGGAACCCGGGCGCAATCATTAGCTCCTTTTGGGGCGTTAACGGAAAGTCGTCGAATTCTCCCAATATCTTTTGCCATCGTACCGCCTCCGCTTTTAGACCCAGTTCTTGAGCTAATTCGGCTCCCGCTTGGAAAGCGAACCGCATCAAAGCAAGGTCGTGATGGGTGTTTTTAGGAAACCAGGCTGTAATCTCATTATTATTTATTTCCGGGCTTGAGCTTAACGGGAGTTGTCGAAACCCATTTTCGTCCTTCTTAGTAATGCCATCGAGGAACCGGCATACCTCCTTTATCCAGGGATAAGCGCGGTTTTTTAAAAAATCGCGATCTTTCGAATAGCGCCACTGCAGATAATAATGATGGGCCAACCAGGCGGAAACTGTAGGTGAAAGAGAGTATTGTATCCATCCACCCATTTCAGTACCATCGAGGGTGGTCACGCCTGGCACATTCAACCCATCAATTCCGAAATACTGTTGGGTATAACGTCGATAATTGTCCTTGTTGTTGTCAAGGTGATTTAAATAACCCAAAGCTTCTTCCAGGTGATTTCCACTGTAGGCTGGCCAGTAGCTCAATTGGGTGTTAAGGTCATGGTGGTAATCCCCTTTCCATGGTGGAATTCGTCCGTGATCGGCTGTCCAGACCGCCTGTAAGGAGATCGGCGGGGTATTTTCTCGGGCAATGGACCCAAATTTGTACTTTTCAAGGTACCATTGCTTTTCCAAGATAGGATCGGGCACCTTTAGTGAAGATCTACTCCAAAACACCTCCCACCAGTTCCGATGACTTTTCAAAGCTTGATCAAAGGAGGATTGCAAAGCTGTTTCGACGACGGTCTTCGCGTTTTCCCCCTTGTCTTCTTTTGAGCGGTGGGATGAAATACTCCAAACACCTTCTAAGACCGCCGGGTTAATTTTCTTCCATTTGACCGAAATCCTATAGCTGAATCCGCCCCAACCGTCCTGGTCGTAGGTAATTTCATGATCACCTGAATGAATGGTACCTTGCTGATAACCTAGCCTTGCCAAGTCGTCACCAACAAGGGAATTTACTTCAGCTCCCTCTTTTAAAGCCCCCTGGTAAGCGGGTGCAACGACTGTAGGAGTAAAATCGGGAGGGATATTTTCGAAACGGAACCATCCCACAGGTTGTGTAGCGTGGACAAAGGTTTTCAGAATTAAGCCATTTTCCCACTGTACATGACACAGTGCTTCGTCAATGGATAGTTTCACATTGTTGACTTTAGCCCTCGTACCCCAAGAGAATTGAAGTGCCCCAGCCGGAATTTTTGTCGGTGCCGGTTCACGGTCGTAGGGAGCATCAAAATATTCCTGAACTGGTTTGTATTCATTTTTTTTGACTTGGTTTTGCACCCATTCAAATGAAAACTCCTTCCGATGCAATCCTTTCATAGGCCTTTGATCCCAAAGGTCTGAACGGTCTAAAGAGAATCTCAGCACCCCGTCTTTTTCCCAAACCAAGGCGCCTAACAAACCATTTCCCAAAGGAATCGCTTCATCCCAAACCGTAGCCAGTTGATCGAAACGCAAATCATGTTCAGCGGTAGGCTGGGCAAGGGTCGGAACGAAAGCGGGTGCTAGTAACAATATTCCAGCGATTTGCCGAAAAAATGACCGGAATGAATAATATCGAAAGGTACAATGCATGGTTAAATTCATCGGTAAGGCTAAGGGTAGCTATCAGGATGGGAATTTATAAAATTTAAACCATATCTCGGTTCCTTACCGAATAACCGACGTTTTTTCCTTATTTGTTGGAGAGTATCAAAAACCTAGTTTGCTATTCGAAATTGACTATAAAATGTAAGGCCGACTTCAAGTTGAGCCGGCCTTACTCTTTTTTTAACCCATTAACATTGTACTAACTAATTATCACAGACCTGGCAGGTATTTACAAGTCAATGATTCAAATGATTTAGCGATAAGCCGGATGTTGTTTCAAATTAGGATTAACATCGAGTTCGCTTTGCGGTACGGGGAATACGTAATGTTTCTCTGAAGTTGCGTATTTGGTTATTCGCTTTTCAATAGCTCCGCGCCGTTTTAAGTCAAAATAGGCCTGTCCTTCGAGGCAAAACTCCCATACTCTTTCTTGCAAGATCGCATCTCCAAGGGTTTCCTTAGTGAAGTCAGCCGGGTTTAATAAGGGGAGCCCACCCCTTTCTCTTACCATATTAATTCCCTTAACAGCCTCTGCACTGGGTCCGTTAGCTTCATTTTCAGCTTCGGAATGCATCAATAATACGTCCGAGTAACGCAGGATAATCATGTTAGTGGCGTAGTCAGAAGTACTTACGGCTTTGTCGTCATCGGGGTTGATAAATTTATTGAAATGGGGAAGCGTAATTGTTTCAGGGTAGGTATAGACCATCCCATTACCCCTTACGTCAGGGTAAGACAAGACAAAAGTTTTTTCTCTACGTTTATCATCGACACTCATCGAGTTGAAGAACTCTTCTTCCGTTACAATCGATGACCAACCATCCAGTTTAAGTTGATTCCCACTACGAATACCGGAAAAAGTCGGATAATCCCTACCGAGGCCCATTCCGCTTTCACTTTCGACGCTAAAGATATATTCTTTACCATGCTCATTGGCAATGAGGAATACGTCTTCATAATTTTCATGTAATCCGTAGCCGTATGCTGGGTTATTAATGATTTTGTTTGCCTCCTGTGCTGCGAGTGCCCAATATTCCGACTTATTCCACGGCTTTCCGGCACGGGTGAGATATGCTTTAGTCAAAAGAGCTTGGGCTGCTCCTGCCGTAGCTCTTCCCAAGTCCGAGCCTGTATACTTAGCAGGAAGTTTTTCGACCCCAAACTTCAGGTCGTCTATGATTAACTGCCAAACTTGATCATCGGTGCCCTCGTTGCTGGGATAGAGTTCCGATCGATTTTCTTCGGTCACATAGGGTACATGATCAAAAAATCGGACGAGCGTCAGATAGGCTAGTGCTCTCAAGAATTTGGCTTCACCTTCGACCTGATCCCGGACTGACTGTTGGGTGTATTCTATTTCCGGCGAATATTGAAGTACAGTATTCGCTCGATCGATCATCCGATACATAGAGCTCCAAATTTGGCGAAATCCAGTCGAACCAGGCGTCCAGTTATACTGATCCAGTTCGGTTCTCCAGGCTTCACCTGAGAAGTTAGGCCATGAGGCTTCTCCTGGATACTCGGCTCCCAACCAGATTTGCCTTCCCCAACTATCCGCATGAATCAACATGTTATATACCGAAACAACAGCCGCGTTGATGTCTGCTTCCGTTTTATAAAAATTCAGAGGAGTGAGTGAGTCGTAGACTTTTTCAGTGAGGAATTCCTCGTGACAGGAAGTCAAAATGATCATGCCTGTCAGGGATGCCATGAGACTTTTAAATATCTTTTTCATTGTGTCAATTTCATTTAATGTGCTACAGGATCGAATATTAGAAAACCACATTTAAGCCCATCAGAAAAGCTTTAGCCATCGGGTAGGCGTTGTAATCAACACCTAATTGGAGGTTGCTATTTCCCGTGGAATTCACTTCGGGATCAAATCCTGAATACTTCGTAAACGTCAGTAAGTTTTGACCTGTTAGATACACCCTGACGGAATTTATCCCTTTAGCTGGACGGAACGTATAACCGAGTGTAGCCGTTTTCACCCTTAGGAATGACCCGTCTTCGATGAGCCATGACGACTGCAGCAGTAGAGGGTTTACCGTTACTCTTGCTCTTGACACATTAGTATTCGTATTCGACGGTGTCCACCGATTCAGTATTTCCCTCCGCTGGTTACCCCAGGGTGAAGAAACATTGCTTTCTGCCCTTTGCACATTTAGAATATCGTTGCCAAAGGTTCCTTGCATGTAAATCGAGAGGTCAAAGTTTT
>JBAYRB010000310.1:0-4325 GCA_041676905.1 Spirosomataceae bacterium | reverse complement strand
TAGCCGTTCAAATCAATTCATCTGTTCTAAACTGGGTTTAAAAACTTCAAATTTTTCCTGTACCTACCCAAAAGGGGGATACCGTTTAACACGCTAATAGCGTCTCTTTGCGATGTTATGAAAAACGCGATAATCGAATGTTAACGCTAAGCTTCTCCACCTACTTCCTCCCTTTTGATCCCTATTTTTCTCTTGTCGCTCAACAGTTTAAGACCTCACACCTATATCAAACTAAAAAAAACAAACTTTATGAAACGTTATTACTTCCTTACATTATTACTCGGGTTAATCGGGTCCGTGCCGGTTGTAACGGTATCGGCAACCCCGTTAATAGAAGGGCAAAAGACAGTCGATGCCGCAGTAAACCCTGTATTCGAACCCGACTTCAATCACATCATATACGTAGATCAGAACGTCGATACCCAGGCTCCGGGTTATACCGGAACAGGGAACTCCTGGGCTAACGCCGTGCCAGCATTAGCCGATGTACTTAATTGGACTTGGCAAAAGTATATGTCCGATGATATGGACTGGGATAGCGATAACCCCTTAAAAATATACGTAGCCATTGGCACCTACAAACCCTTATTTAATGCATCTTCCACTACACTTACTTCGCCCGACGATCGTGAAAATGCCTTTTTGCTAGCACCCAACTTACAGCTCTACGGTGGGTTCGATCCCACAAATAACATTACCGAACTGAACGATGCGCGCATAAAACCAAATAATAGCCTTGGACAGGGCACAATATTGAGCGGTGATTTTCTGGGGAATGACGAGTATGACGCCGTAAACGGACACAATGAAAACGCTTACCGTGTCATGTATGTTTTTTGGGACATGGGCGTCGGTTTGATGGATGGATTCACCATAACGGGCGGTAACAGCACGGATGCGCCCGAGGACTTGATAGTGATGAATACGACTATACCCTCCGGTAATGGAGGCGGTATCTTTTCAATTATCGGAAAATTAGCATTTAAAGACTGTCTATTTTACAATAACAGGGCAGTAAATGGAGGGGCTTTGAGTAGCACGCTTGGGCTTAATTTATCGTTTGAGGGATGTAATTTCTTAAAAAATAGAGCCTCAGAAAAAGGGGGAAGTATCTATAATATCACTGGACAATACCTTTTCGAAGCTGAAGGTGCCATATTATTAGAATCTTGCGAGTTTGAGGAAAATACAGCGGAAGATTTGGCTGGATGTATTTACAATAGAGAGGGAGTTATTACAATCCAAAACTCGAAAATTAAAAATAACCAAAGCGATCAATCTGCGGGTATCTATAATGAATATGGTAAACTAATCATAAATAACTCTTTTTTCGAAGCTAATACGTCGAAGAATGGGAGCGCAATTGGCAATGCCTACGGCACTATGAACCTGCAGACAAGTTCTTTCTCTCACAATCAAGCTTTAGAATTCGGTGGGGCGATTTATAATTATAAGAGTAGCGTAGAAATTTCTGATTGTGCTTTTGAAAATAATTCCGCCCAGCAGCGTGGAGGGGCGATTATGAATAGAGATTCTACTACGCTAACCCTAACAAACGGCTTTTTTAAGGCCAATTACGGTCCACAAGGTGCAGCTATCGCAAGTGAAAGTACCCTAGAAACGAAATTAATTAACTCCGTTTTTACGAATAATACGGGAATGATGGGCGGCGCCATTCTCACGGGATTGGAGGAAAATTTTGAATTAATTCAATGCACTTTATGGGGAAATACATCCTCTATGTTCGGTGGAAGTGGTTTGATCATCCTACAAACACCCCGGGTGAGGGTTAGTAATTCAATTATATGGGCCAATAGTTATACGGGCGAAGAGACCGTAACAGAAGCGAATATATCCATTTATGACTTAACCGCGTCGTCCGATATGGTTATTACAAATAGCCTAATCGCTGGTTCAGGAGGTAGCGATGCCTGGGATCCATCCTTAGGCCAAAATGGTGGGGGCAACCTCGAGCTCGACCCCCTCTTTATCAACCCCATTATGGACGATTTTCAATTACAAAATTGTAGTCCTGTCATCAATGCAGGTAATCACCTACTAATTCCGGAGGATTTACTTGTCGATCATCTGAATAATCCGAGAGTGATGCACAATAGGGTGGATATGGGCGCCATTGAATTCCAAGGACAATTCTCCGAGAGCGGCCTTGCATTTGACAACGACGAAAGCACCGAAGTGGTCGGAGAAGTAACCTATTTCTATGGAGAAGATCAATCTTGTCGGTTAATTGCGAAGGTAGAGCCTTTCGGCACAAATCCTTTATCCGGTACCGTATCAACCCGTGTCAGAGTCGATTCGGAATTACCCACCTACCAAAATACCCCTTACGTTCAACGTCACTACCTAATAAACACGAATGATACCGGATCTGCATGGATTACGCTCTATTATACGCAAGCGGAGTTCGACAGTTTTAACAACGCCATCCTTTCGGGTTTTCTACCCATGAACCCCACCGATGTGGGCAGCAAAATGAATATAAGAATCTACCAGTTTCATGGCGAAGATGGTAGCTCCCCTGCCGACTTCGAAGGGGATGACCTAACCGTGGTTAAGCCGGAACCTGAAAACATTATTTGGGATGATGTCAACCAACGTTGGGAAATTCGTTTTTGGGTGGAACAGTTCTCGGGTTTCTTTCTCGGGTCAGTTAGCACCCCACTACCTGTAAACTTAATCTCCTTTGATGGGGCGGTCGACACCGAAAATCAGGTAGCCTTGACATGGGAAGTCACTGAACAACAAAATATTGCCAACTATGCAATCGAATTTAGTCCTAACGGAAGAAATTTCGAAAAAGTGGGCTCAGTCACGGCGACGACAACATCCCACGCGTTTTACCATTTTCAACACACACCCAATGCGTATTCCCCGGTTGTTTACTATCGCTTGAAAATTATTGAGAATGACAATACACACACTTATAGTGACATAATTGGGGTAGAAATCAAAGTTAAACACTTGATTGCAGCCTACCCTGTACCTGCTGATCAAGGATTCTGGTTAGAAGGAAAAGCTTTGACGGGCACTTCGGCCAAACTGGTCAACCAAAATGGGGCTGTCCTTAAAACATGGCAAATCAATCACGACAAAAGTTATGTAACCATGGATCACTTCCCCTCAGGGTTGTATTGGCTACAACTTGAAAATGGAGAAATAATTAAAGTCCTTAAAAAATGACGCGATTGATGAATCTTTTAAAAATGCAGAAATGACAGCAACGGCGTGCAGTTAACCCTGCACGCTACCCCTTTTCGGGACCTGAACTTACCCAAACCAATTCATTCGGAATATTTAGGGATGTACCCAGGTACATACGTACGAAACTTCGTTGTTCAGTAAAGCCCCTTCGAACTGCCCATTGACTGAGCATTTCTTGTGTATCAGGAATATCAATAAAACAAGTCTGGCTAGAAAAATCATTTAATATCGAATCCAATAATTCCGTCGCCGATAGCATTTGTTTGGCTACTAACGGACCTACTTGTATTGCATTTTTCCCCCTACGAAATCCGACGAAACCCGAAATGACTCCTAAATGATCGTACTGAACATAAAAAAGTGAACGGTTTCGCTCTACCAGATTACGTAAAAACTCCCGGCGATCCCCACCTGCAACCAAGCGATCGAGTTCGTACATTTGATCTAGTTGCGCTTCTGAAATAGTTTGTTGTTCAACGGTTTTACGAACAGGCGCATCCCCCGGTGTACGTACCCATCGACTCACGTGAAAGCTGTTTTTAAAACCTAATTTTCGATATACCTTTTCTCCCAACGGCGTTGCATCGAGCAAAATCGTTTCCGCTCCTTTGCTATACAGATACTGAATTGCATGGTCCACTAAATACATGGCCAAACCCCGCCCCCGAAATCGGGGATCGACGAGTACCATTGCAATCCAACCGACTTTTTCAAAACGACAACTGGTGGTTGTAGCAATGACTTCTTCCTGGCACTCGATGGCAAAACACCCCTCAGGTTCCAAATGCAGCATCCGAAGCCAATCAAAATCATTCTGATTCCAATTTGCTTGCGCCACCAAATGACGACAAAAGGGCAAATCACCGCTATTCAATAAACGTAAGTGGAAATTCGGGGATAAGGGGTTTTCGACGGGTACTTGCACTATGAACAATCAATATATTCCTGCTTGGATTCCGTTATATAAATCGTATACACCATAATAGCAAACTAAAGCAATCAAAATACCAAATAGGATGTACACCGGTGAACCCCAAGCTCCGTCTACCGTACTAAACTTAGGTTTTGCCGGATCCGAATATACCTGAATTACTTGACCTTCT
>JBAYRB010000309.1:0-4327 GCA_041676905.1 Spirosomataceae bacterium | reverse complement strand
TTCTTCGACCATTTGTTTCGCTCCAAAGGTCTCTAAACCGCTAATTCCTTCTTCTGCTGGCTGAAAAATAAATTTCACCGTTCCAGCAATCTCATTTTTATGCGCTGCTAGAATTTCAGCGACCCCCATTAACATGGCCACGTGTGCGTCATGGCCACAGGCATGCATCACACCCGTTTCCTGATTATTAAAGGTCGTCCGAACGTTTGATTTAAAGGGCAAATCCACTCGTTCCGTTACAGGAAGTGCATCCATATCGGCACGAAGCGCAACCACAGGTCCGGGTTTACCCCCTTTGAGTATACCGACAACACCGGTTACCGCTACTTTTTCTTGAACCTCAAGACCAAGGTTGCGCAAATGAGTGGCCACGATTTGCGCTGTACGTACCTCCTGATTACCCAATTCCGGATGTTGATGAATGTCTCTTCTCCATTCAATCACCTTCGATTCAATTTGTTGGGCACTTTGAGCGATTTTGGGTTTCAAGTAAGATTGCGCAGCAACTTCGAATGGCATGGTTGCCGCTAGCATCAAAAAGGAATAGGTTAAATGAGTCCGCATAACAAAAGGTTTAGATCCATAGTAACGGCAATTTATATAAATTTCCGTTTTGCCTTAAGCCTAAACACTCAAATAACATAAGTTTCAATAAAGATAAATTCCTGTCCCTTAAAAACTTGCAAATTCCCAAGCACTCCGATAACTCCCTTTTTGTCGGACGTATTCCAGTACATCTTCATAAAACTCAGTTTGGGTTAACGTAGCGCTGTCACCTATAATGACCAACTTTTTGCGAGCGCGAGTCATTGCTACGTTCATTCGCCGTGTTTCATTCAGAAAGCCGGTACGCCCCTCTACGTTGCTTCGAACCATACCGATCACGATAATATCTCTTTCTTGTCCTTGGAAACCGTCGATGGTGTGTACCATCACATTCGCCCCCTGGATAGCGTTACGTTGCGATGTTACCCGTTGTTTCAAGAGCTCAACCTGATGTTTATAAGGCGAAATAACGCCAACGCTTAGGGTTTCCAGCTTTTCGGTACGACTTTTTATTTTTTCGAGGTATTCAGTTAAAAATTTTACCAAAAAATCCGCCTCCTCAGGATTGACATAGCTGGTGTCAGAAAGTTGTTCTTCGAATCCGCATCCCGCCGTATCGATAAACTCCATGGGAGGGTCGCCGCGATAAATGCTCGATTCCGCGACAGTGTCATGGGCTAATAGGTTGTTCCCATAGAAATATTGAGATGAAAAACCCATGATAATCTTGTTCATCCGGTACTGTTCCTTCAATAAAACCGTAGCTTCCGGATAATAGGCAACACATTTTTCCATTAGCGTTTGGGTCAATCCTCTTCGTGCTGCTTCTTCCGATTTAACCGTCGGCGGGAGTTGAAGGTGATCTCCGGCAAAAACTACTTTGTTCGCTTTCAAAATAGGAATCCAACAAGCCGGTTCCAGGGCTTGCCCGGCCTCGTCGATAATAACGGTATCAAAAGACAAATCCCGAAGGACGAAATTTTGCGTTCCGACCGGTGTGGCAGCGATCACCTGCGCTTTGTGTAGTTCATCTTCAATGATAAAATCTTCCAAGTAGGCTACGTCATGACTAATTCGCCCGGCTTCAGCAAAAAGTGCTTTACGCTGACTGCGTTCCGCTGGGCCGAAGTTACGCTTGTAACGGTGCGCCATGTTTCGTAGTTCGGAAGCCTGCTTTTTTAACTCTTTTATCCGTTTGAAATCGGGATGTTGCGATACCCGATGATCCAGTGTCAAGGCTTGCAGATCGTCACTTACCCGAATAGGATTTCCGATCCGGACAACCCGTACCTGTTTTTCACTTAATCTTTCACAAAGTAAGTCAACCGCTATATTGCTAGGTGCCACCACTAGAATAGGCTTCGTCGTTTTGGTCAAAAGGCGTTGAATCGCAGCGACCAAAGTTGTCGTTTTTCCTGTGCCCGGTGGTCCATGAACGATAGCAAGTTCCTTTGCCTGTTCGATGAGATTAACAGCTTCATTTTGAGAAGCATTTAATCCTGGAAAAGGTCTCGTAGGGATATGAGCATCAAATGAGGGTGGCTTTTTTCCGGTGAGAATAGGTACCAAAGGATGGGTTTGATCCGGGGTGCCAGCTGTTTTGAGCGCTGCCTCCATCGCGTCATAACTATCTTCATCGAACAAAGCTCTGATTCCTAGTTTCCCCTTATTTGCCCAATCTGGAAGCGTTTCGATACGAAATGCCATTCGCAATCGATCGCCATGGATATGTTGGATAATCCCTTTGATAGCGGGGCTATTGGGTTCCGCATTTGAAAATAATTCGGCTTTTCTCCCACTTTGTAAGTTGTGTACAATATGTTGATGACTCGGTCTTTCGATTTCTACTACCAGATAATCACCGCGACCTACGTCCTGTCCCCTTAACGCAATGGGATACCAGGCATAGCCTGCTTCCCGCTGCTGCTGAACAGGGGCTGAGCGAATAAATTGATCATAGAGTTCCTCGTCGACTTTTCGTTCCAGACGAACCAGATCCAACAGATTTTTAAAATAGGGATTCATGAATTATGAAGGCTGTCTTGCAGCTTATAAGGCCGATGATTCAAAATGTTGTGTTAGCTTCTGCGCTTTGTCTCGACCGATTACTTGAGTAATTTCATCTAGGGAGGCCTCTCGTAATTTTTTTACGGACTTGAAATGCTTTAAAAGTTTGGTTGCTGTGACCTTACCAATCCCTTCGATTCCTTCCAATTCACTTACCAAACTGGTTTTACTTCTTCGATCCCGATGGAAAGTGATGGCAAAGCGGTGGGCTTCATCCCGGATTTGTTGAATCAATTTCAATGATTCAGATCTTTTATCGATATAAACCGGTATACTATCTTCCGGGAAGTAAATTTCTTCCAATCGTTTAGCAATCCCTACGATGGGAATTTTACCATATAAGTTCAATTTTTTCAAAGCATCACAGGCGGCACTTAATTGGCCTTTCCCTCCATCGACGATGATTAAGTCGGGTAACGATTCATTCTCCAATAGGACCCGGGTATAACGCCGGGTTACGATCTCATGCATGGAGGCGAAATCATTAGGTCCTTGTACCGTTTTGATCATGAAGTGGCGATAATCCTTCTTCGACGGTTTAGCATTTTTAAAGCAAACCATAGAAGCTACCGGATTACTTCCCTGGATGTTGGAATTATCGAAACACTCAATATGGCGAGGTAAAGATTTTAATTGAAGGTCGGTTTTTAGTTTAATTAGTACCCGGTCTTTTCGAGATGAAGCGGCAGTCGTTTCGGTAGCTCTCTGTTCGGCTTTATCCCGCCGAAAATGCATGACATTTTTAAGGGATAGCTCCAAAATCCTTCGTTTATCGCCAATTTTAGGAACGGTAACAAGTTTATTGAGCTCTCCCTCGGGCATTAGGTTCGTCAATATTTCCTTAGCCTCATCTCCGTATCGTTGTTGCATTTCGACAATGACCATGGCCAATAGTTCGGCATCACTTTCGTCCATTTTCTTACGAACCTCCATGGCCTCGGTAGCGATGATATGCCCATTGACCAATTTCATAAAATTAAAATAGGCGGATTCTTCATCCGACACGACGGTAATTACATCGACATCACCGATCCGGGCGTTCGTTACGGTGGTTTTATTTTGATATTCGCCCAGTAGCTCGTATTTCTCCTTCCAGCGATGCGCTTTTTCAAATTCCAATTTCTCAGCAGCATCCTGCATTTTGGCTTTCAAATATTGTTCAGCCGGCTGAAGATTACCTTTGAGAATATTCCGGATTTGATCGATTTCGTCAAGGTATTCCTCAGGGGTTACCAATCCTTCACAAGGACCTTTGCAATTTTCAATATGGTACTCGAGGCAGACTTTAAATTTCTTGGCTTCAATGTTTTCGGGTGTCAGGGGCAATTGACAGGAACGTACATGGTATAAAGTACGAAACATTTCAAATAAGGAGTGCATCGTTCGCACACTCGCAAAAGGACCGAAATACTCCCCTGTGTCGTGATTGACCTTGCGGGTACTTATGATCCGTGGAAATGGCTCCTTGGTAATACAAATAAAAGGATAGGTCTTATCGTCTCGCAACAAGACATTGAAACGGGGTTGATAGTTCTTGATAAGCTGATTCTCAAGCAATAATGCCTCCCATTCCGTATTTACAACCGTATATTCAATCCTCCGGATTTGGAACACCATTTGTCGGGTTTTACGACTGTGCTGATTGGAGTTCACGAAATAACTGCTAACCCGATTACGCAGATCCTTGGCTTTGCCTACATAGATAATTTCATTT
>JBAYRB010000308.1:0-4329 GCA_041676905.1 Spirosomataceae bacterium | reverse complement strand
CGGGATGAGTCGAAGACAGGCTAAAAGCTTCGAAAGGTATAAACTCCTCATGCGGTGACACAATGATCCTTCTTTCCGTGGTAAATGGGAAGGGTTCAAATAAATTGCGGAAAAGACTATTAGCATGTTGCAGGAAGCGACTGAATTCAGACTCAGACATCCCGCTTTGTGCCAGTAATTTTAAGTATTGATGTGCTGCACTTTGGTAACGTTTGGAAGGGATTTTACGGAGTTGTACGTTTTCTGGGGTCACTAGAAGACCGTAAATCCACTCCTTACCCCCAAAATAAGTAAGGTAAGCTCCCTCCATTGGAAGTAAGATTTCCTGACGTAGCCGCCTAACATCAACGATGGTTCGATCCGTAATTAAGTTTTTGAAATAAGGTAGTTTTCCCAACTTCTCGAGTACCAATCTTTCTCTATGTTCATATGCGCGGGTTAGTGATTCTTGAAAAAAGGCTCTATCGGATTCTGAAAAATCGCTTTGAACTAAGATTTTTTCTACTCGTATGATTTCTTGATTGGCCTTTTGGTATAGTTCTAATTCGGTTGAACTAAAAACCGAAGTGATATGGGTTTCATTAAATTGGTTTCTCCATTTTAGGAATTTCCCCTTTTCAATAAATAAAAGAGCGTCATTGGTCTTATTGGCCAAGAAACATAGTTCCAGGGCGTTTGGATAGAGCGACTCTGCTAGCTTTTCCCAAAAAGTAGTGTTTTCATAATATTGCCAAACTGTATGATTTAAGAGACTATCTGCAGTTTTATAGGATTGTAATGCTATGTTCGCCGTCAGGTCTTTGAGTTCTAGATTGAGGGTACTCGATTTAAGTGAGTCGAGTAAAACGTTGGCTTTCCCGATAATTATTTTTAAGATTTCAATTTTATTTACATTCCTCCTCACTTGGTTAACGATGGGGTTAGCCGATAAAGAAGTGGGTTTGAATTGGGGGATAAGAAGCTTTAAGGTTTCTTGGTAAAAATCGAGGGACGCCCCCCATCTTTTTAAGGTTGAATATATGAGTGCGATTTCCATTCCTGCTTTGGCTTTCAACCTACTTTCAGTTGCAGTTTGAAAGGCTTCGTTGAAATAATGCAGACCGTTCAACCGGTCTCCATTGGAAAGGATCAGTAGTTTTCCCAAATCAATACATGTCTGCGCATACAAATCCGGATTTTCCGTTAGGTTTTTATAATAATTTAATGCGTTGGTATAGGCGCGAATAGCCTCAGGGTACCGTTCTTGGCGAACCCTTAATTCGGCTATGGTCGTAAGAATATAACCCGAATGTGAGGTTGAACTGGGGTTAATTAGACTGCTCAACGTCTGGATAACTTGTTCAGCCGTTTCCTCATCATTTAAGGCAAGTGCAGCGTAGGCTTGTTGCTTTAAAAGATCGATTTGTGCATCAAGACAATCGCAATTGCGGGCATGTAGTTCACCCAAGCGGGCTTCCTGTAAACAGGCCATATAATTGCCCATTTCATAGTGAAGTTGGGCAATTTCACCATAGGATTTTGCAACGAAAAGCGAATTTTCAGCGTGCTTTTGTGCCAATACGATACACTGGCTTAATGCGGATAGGGCGTCTTCATAACGATTTTGACTTTTTTCAATCAGAGCGAGATTGAAATAGCAAGCGATGTTGTGGACAGGATTGGCTTTGATGTTTTGGGTGGAATTTATTTGGATAGCATTCCGCGTATAATAACGTGCGGAATCAAGCCATTGTAATTCATAGTAGGTTTCACCAATTACTCGATTCAACTTTGCTTCTATCGAATCGCTAATAAACCCACAGTCGTTGGCATTTTTTCGTAACGTCGATAAATATTGGATCCGTTTGGGATCCGACAGTTCGAACGTTTTGACATCGAGAATTTCCCAAAATACTTCGTCTGACAGACATTGCGCATGAATGTTCCCATTGAGAAAGCAGAAAAAAATAAGAAGTAGCGCTATACGCATTGGGAAACTAAAATGGGTTATCTACGAAATTTACCTGACGACTATGAGGAATAAATTACGCAAATTTATCCATTAGAACGAACCGAAAGTAAATTAAGGTCGAATTTTCCCCAGTCGCTTTACATTGGGAAACTTGTGTTTAAACTAGGGACATCGTGTATCTTTGTCGCATGGTACAAGATAAAGGCGCTATTTTTGATATGGATGGGGTGATATGTCATACCAATCCATTCCATTCCGAGGCATTTCGGATATTCTTTCAAAAAAGAGGATTTATTCCCACAGAAGAAGAGTTCGCACTACATATGTATGGTAAAAATAACCGTTACATATTTTCGCATTTTCTACAACGTCCTGTCGAGGGAGAGGAACTTCGCCGGTTGGAAGACGAAAAGGAGAGTCTATTTAGGGAGATATATCGTGAAAAGATGAGTCCTTTGCCTGGATTGATGCCCTTTTTAACCGAGCTAAAATCAGCGGGTTACCGACTGGCAGTAGCCACTTCGGCGCCCTATCCTAATTTGGAAATGATTATCGATGGCCTGAATATCCGGCATTTTTTCGACTCTATATTAACCAGTGAGGATGTGCAAAGACATAAACCCGAACCGGAAGTTTATATCAAATCGGCGTTGAATCTAGGATTTAAGCCGGAGCACTGTGTCGTATTTGAGGATTCTTATTCGGGAGATTCGGCCGGATTGTCGGCTGGTGCCAAGGTGGTTGGATTGCTCACTTCCCACACACGGGATGAACTACCAGAATGTAGTCGATACATTAACCATTTTGAGGAAATTACTGTCCCTGAAGTAGAAGGCCTATTTAATTAAACGGTTTAATTTCAGTTTCTTGTAAAGCAATAGCTGTTTGGTAATCACTTAGGTTTTAAGCTTTTTCTTTTTCGCTGCGGGGAATAATATATTATTCAAAATCAGTCTATAGCCGGGCGAATTCGGATGTAAATTAAGGTCCGTAGGTTCTTCTCCCACTTTATGCTGGTAGTCTTCCGGATCATGACCGCCATAGAAGGTGAAAAATCCTCGTCCATAGGTGTTGTGTATATAACGAGCTTCGTTAGCTGCTTTATTTTCGGCTAAAATCACCACGTCCGGTTTAATAAAGCGTTTTTTAAAAGCGGTAGTCTGTCCTAAAAAACCTTTGATAAGGGTGGTATGATTCTGGGTTAGCATGGTCGGGATGGGGTCCCATTTAGCTGAAAACTGAAATAAAGTGAAGAAGTCGTTATTTTCATGTAATCCTCTTTGTTCGGGTTGGTTGTCGATTTATGAAAATTCGATTTCATAGGCCGGCAAGACGACCTTAAAATCTCTGAAAGCGAATGTAGCGTCGTAATTTAACTTTTGATTAGCAGATCGATCGGCGGGGTCTCCATCGTAAACCAACTCGACAATATCGACTCCTTCGGCAGCGAGGGCTACGTCAAATGTATCGGTAGCGTTACACATGGCAAACATATATCCGCCACCGGCTACGAACTCGGCTATCTTTTTAACGACAGCAAGTTTCAAATGGGAGACTTTGGCGAAACCATATTTTGATGCAATTTCTTCCAAAACCCTCCTTTGTTCCCGAAACCAGGGGAAATCCTTGAAGTGAATAAACTTGCCGTATTGTCCGGTAAAATCTTCATGGTGTAAATGCAACCAATCATATTCGGGTAATTTGTCGTTAAGCACTTCTTCGTCAAAAACCTGGTCGTAGGGGATTTCGGCGTAGGTCATCACTAAGGTTACAGCATCGTCCCAGGGCTGTTTACTTTTGGGTGTATATACGGCAATTTTCGGTGCTTTTTGCAATTTTACTACGTCCATATTGACATCAGGCGCAGATACTTCCTCGATGATGGATGAGGCGTCGGCCTCGGAAATGACTTCAAAACTCACGCCTCGTATCGTCATTTCGGTGGCAAATGCTCTGTTATAGTCGACCATGAAGCTACCACCGCGATAGTTAAGCAGCCAATCGATCTCAGTATCGTATTTACTGAGGATCCAGTAGGCAATTCCGTAGGATTTCAGATGATTTCGCTGAGATTCATCCATTGGAATCAGTAGCTTGTTTCCGAAAGTTTGCGTGAGGAAGCTAAAAAATATGATAAACGGAATAATAAAGCGTATCACCGGTTTGAATCTTTCAGTCATCGTTTGCAGTTTTACAATCTAATTTGTCAGACCTTCGCAAGTCGCTGAATTCGATGCAGGAGAGGTCACTTTAAAACGATGAAGTTAGCGAATTTATTGGTAATTTAACGGGAGGCTGCAAAAGTCGTGTCTATGAATTTGGTTGAAAATATACGGGAAGGGGTTCGATCCATCAAAGGAAATGTACTACGCACGGTT
>JBAYRB010000307.1:0-4339 GCA_041676905.1 Spirosomataceae bacterium | reverse complement strand
TTCGAGCCGAGTCGATCCCTGTCACCTTAACGTTCACGACCTGGCCTAGTTGGACTACTTCATTGGGGTCTTTCACAAATTTATCGGCCATTTGTGACACATGAACTAAACCGTCTTGTTTTACTCCTATGTCTACAAAAGCTCCAAAAGCCGTGATATTGGTGACGATTCCCTGAAGAATCATGCCTTCTGTAAGATCTTGGATCGTACGTATTTTTTCGTCGAAGGCAAATTGCTCCATCGGTTTCCTGGGATCCCGCGATGGTTTTTCCAATTCGCTTAATATGTCCTGAAGTGTCGGTAAGCCGGTTTTACCGGAAATGTACTTTATTAGATTGATTTTACTTCTAATTTCGGGTCGGGTCATTAGTTCATTCAGGGTAGCCCCGCAGTCTGCAGCCATCTGCGCTACGATTTCATAACTTTCCGGGTGTACAGCGCTGTTGTCTAATGGGTTTTCAGCATTTTCTATTCTTAGAAAACCCGCCGCTTGTTCGAAGGCCTTCTGCCCTAATCGGGGTACTTTTAACAACTGGGAACGCGATTTAAAATTGCCGTTTATAGCCCGGTAGTTGACAATATTCTGCGCTAGTACGGGTCCTAACCCGGAAATGTAGCGAAGTAGATGTTTACTGGCCGTATTAAGATTAACCCCTACCAAATTCACACATGACTCAACTGTCGTGTCAAGAGCTGCTTTCAAGGCGTTTTGATCTACATCGTGTTGATATTGACCCACGCCAATGGATTTTGGATCGATTTTTACCAATTCGGCTAAAGGATCCATTAATCGTCGACCAATCGAGACAGCCCCTCTAAGGGTAATGTCTTTATCGGGGAATTCTTCTCTCGCTATTTCCGATGCAGAATAAATGGATGCCCCTTGTTCGCTGACCAAAAAAACACTAATCTTTTTTTCTAAATCCAGATCCCTTAGCATCTTTCGTACAAAATCTTCTGTTTCTCGCCCGGCAGTCCCGTTTCCAACGGCAATCGCCTCTATTTGAAAGCGATTAATGAGGGACCTTAATTCGGCTTTGGACGTATCAGGTTTGTCGAAAGGGTAAATCACCGTATCGGACTGTAGGTTCCCTTGCTCATCCAGGACCACCGTCTTACAACCCGTCCGGTAACCCGGGTCAATGGCCAAGACTCTTTTTTGCCCTAGTGGTGGTGCTATTAGTAATTGGCGAAGGTTTTCACTGAAAATACGAATAGCGTAGGCATCGGCTTTTTCCTTCGACAGATTCGCAAACTCTGTTTCTATGGATGGTTTCAATAGCCTTTTATAGCTATCCATTAGTGCAAGTTCCAATTGTTGCGAATTGGTACGGTTTCCCTTCAGAAACAGTCGTTTTAACGAATCTAAGGCTCTGTCTTCATCCGGTGAAATGCTGACCGTCAAATACCCCTCTTGTTCGCCTCGACGAATAGCCAAGAGGCGATGTGAAGGAATTCGATGTAGGGATTCCGAAAAGTCGAAATAATCCCGATACTTGTCTGCCTCAGCTTCCTTTTTCTTTTTTACTTTCGACGTAATGGTAGCTGTTTTTTCGAAAGCATTTCGTATTCGGTTTCGCGCTTCACCGTTTTCATTGATCCATTCAGCGATGATGTCTCTAGCACCTTGAAGTGCGGATTCAATGTCTTTGACTTGGTCATTTAAAAAACTGAGCGCCCTCCTTTCCGGATCCGTTTCGCGACCTGTAAAAATCATTTCAGCCAAGGGTTCTAGCCCTTTTTCTATAGCCATCGTCGCCCTCGTTTTACGTTTAGGACGGTAGGGCAGATACAAGTCTTCTAGCTCATTTAAGGCAAATGTATTCTCTATTTTCGCTTTCAGTTCAGGGGTGAGTTTATCCTGCTCCTGAATGCTTTTTAAAATAGAATCCTTGCGCTTGGCAACTTCTAGTTGTCTTTCGTAGGCTTCCTTGATGGTTATTATTTCAACTTCATTCAGTCCGCCGGTGGCTTCTTTTCGATAACGAGCAATAAATGGAACGGTACAACCTTCGTCGAAAAGTTTTACGACATTCTTGATTTTATTTTCTGAAATAGTGGTTTGTTGAGCGATGTAAGAAAAGAACATAAATAATAGGTCAAAGATAAATTTTGGTGCAAAATAAGGTTTACCTACGGAATCATCGAACCTTTGCACACAGTTATAATGTATTCATTCCACTATTCGGACTTATGTGTTTTAGCCGACCGTAGATTGAGAAATTCGACCATAACCGAAAATGCCATGGCAAAGTAGATATAACCCTTGGGGATACTCTGTTCGAAGGCTTCTGCTGTCAGTGAAACACCTATCAATAATAAGAAGGCAAGGGCTAACATTTTAACGGAAGGATGTCGATTAACGAAATCACTAATAGATCCCGCCGATAGCATCATCACGATGACAGCAATGATAATGGCTGCGATCATCACCCCAATATTGTCAACCATCCCCACGGCTGTGATTACAGAGTCGAGTGAAAAGACGATATCCAGAATAATGATCTGGAAAATCACGTTGGCGAAAGTGATGTTTTTCGTTTTGATTTGGTGGCTCTCTACGGTGCCTTCCAGACGGTGATGGATTTCAGTAGTACTTTTATAGATGAGAAACAGTCCTCCAAGTAGCAAAATCAAATCCCGTCCCGATAGGTTAAGATATCGTTGCCAATTTGGATTTGAAATATTGAATATAGTGGAAAGATCCAGCAGGGGTTGGGTCAATGACATTACCCATTTGATAGAAAGCAAGAGCGCAACTCTAGTAAGAAGGGCAAGGGCTAATCCGAGTTGTCGGGCTTTACGTTGTTGTTCTCCAGGAAGTTTCCTGCTTAGTATGGATATAAAAACGATATTATCAATACCTAAGACTATCTCCAATACCGTTAAGGTCAGCAGGGAAATCCAGATTTGAGGATCGAACAGCCACTCCATAAGTTTTGATTTTTAGGGATAAATATAAAAACTTATTGGAGTGCTCCGACTGGTTAGGACGGAAATTGACTTTAAAGTGCGGCGGAGCTCGCATCTAGTTTTTTAGAATAGTGGTAAAGTTTCACAGGATCCGCGCTGGAACCTTTCTCACTAATGGTAAAGAAACCCCGTATGTCTTTATCGAAACAGATACCTTCTCCTTGTGGTTCGACAATATATCGGGGTGTCAGGTCATGGGAGCGATCCAATGCACTTAGGATTGTTTCGTTGTCCTTGAGTTTCCAGTAATAAATATTTACGTAATTTTTTAGTAGTATTTCCTTCCCGTCTCGTGATATGTCACCAGAAGTAAGGACCCCGTAGGGTATATTTTTGACAAATTCAGCGGTTGTTTTTTCCGTTGTATTTTGGGGATAGGCCAATTTAAAAATACTCGCCTCGCTCAGTTGGCGTTTGGTGAGCAGGTACAGATCTTTCGTGAGTGGATCTAATAACAGGGTTTCTACATCGTAACTTTTACCGTCGGAATAGGAAAAGTGAATGGTGTCGTATTGATCTATGACCTCCTGCCCTTCAGTGGGTTCCGGAAAACGATAAATGAAATAATCCGTTTTGATTTCTGCGTTATCACCGGTTTCAGCGATGTACAAATAATTAACCTGCGGGTCGGGTCCCGGACCCGAAGCCATATCTTCCCAATCGTGAGAGGGGCCGTCGAATGGGATTTTTTTTAATAATTCGGCTTCATAGCTAATCAAGTACAGATGGGGATCATGGTCGTTATGTACCCAAACCGCTCGGTTGAAGTTGACCGCATCGACTATTCCCGAAGCCCCATGCAGTAAGTCGGGAGCTAGCTCATGAACGGTGGGACTGGACTCAAAACCCGGTAATTGGGGTTCTGGATCGGGGCTTGGTTTTTCCTTTTGGCAACCCGTTAGAAGGCCTACCAACAGAAGTCCTAGGTACCAAAAGGATTTATATGGATGTATCAGTTTCATTAAGATTTAGTCGACAAAGATACCAAACAAACGTATGTTGATTAACATTAGTGTTGAATAAGTGATTTAATGGTCATGGTCTTTTTCGCTGAGATTGCCGATAGGCATAATAAAATACCTGGGGAAGAACTGTGAGCGATAAAAGCATACAAATGATTAACCCTCCGACAATCATGATGGCCAGGGGTTTTTGAATTTCAGATCCCATGCCCGTGGACAGGGCAGCGGGTAGGAGCCCCATTGATCCCATCAGGGCAATCATCAAAATGGGTCGAACCCGATTAAAAACACCTTTCGAAATGGCCTCTGAAAGAGTGAGTCGCCGAGAATAATCTCGCATTACGGCGATTAAAATAATGCTGTTAATGGTATTGACACCGAACAATATAATGAACCCAATTCCA
>JBAYRB010000306.1:0-4340 GCA_041676905.1 Spirosomataceae bacterium | reverse complement strand
CTTTTCTATTACATCATCGAGATCTTGCGTTGGCGTCGTTGGACCTTTTTCTTCAAAGTAATTGGGCTAAACTCCATCGCGATTTATCTCATATACCGTTTTATCGATTTTGAAAGAACAGCCTGGATGTTGTTTGAAGGCCTGTACCAATCGTTGGATGAAAAATGGCATAACGTTTTCAATGCGATAGGCGCATTGATTCTAATCTGGTGGTTGATGTACTTTCTCTACAAACGGAAAATATTTTTCAAAGTTTAAAACACTTCGAAACAGCTCCTTTGAATTCAATAAATGTGGTCGGTCAACCTTAAAGACCCCGACTCAAAAGTTTGACTGTTCGAAATCATTTCCATACGACCGGATTGTTCCTTGTAAGGGTAACAAGGAAAAGAATTTGTCTATAAGTAGAGGAAAGCTGCTAAAGCGAGTTAATTTTACGGAAAGAACAGTAATTTACAACATTCTCAATTATGTTTAATAAAAAAATACTGACCCCTACGGTCGTAGCAATGGCTATGTTCACTGCCTGTAGTCCCACGAAAAATGAAGAAAGTACCTCGGAGAAGCCCATCAAATTAGTTGTCGTTGAACCCGGCCATTTTCACGCAGCCCTGGTTCAAAAATCGACCTATGAAGAGGTTGATTCGGTTGTCCATGTCTATGCTTCCGATGGGCCTGATGTCAATTCATACTTGGCTTCTATCGAACGTTACAATAAAAGAGAGGACGACCCCACGAATTGGAATATTCAATTGTACAAAGGGAATGATTTCTTTGAAAAAGCAATTGCTGAAAAAGCCGGAAATCTGGTCGTATTAGCGGGAAATAATCAGAAAAAGACTCAGTTTATCAAGCAATCGGTCGATGCCGGGTTCCATGTATTGGCCGATAAACCCATGGCAATTAACACTGAGGGTTTTGAACTCCTTAAGTCAGCATTCCAATCGGCAAAGGAGAATAACGTTTTGTTGTACGACATTATGACGGAGCGTTATGAAGTAACCAACGATCTCCAACGCGAACTTTCAAAATCAGATGCCATTTTTGGAACCCTTGAAAAGGGCACCCCGCACGACCCTGCTATTGTGAAGGAGAGTGTGCATCATTTTTATAAAATGGTATCGGGTCAACCCCTTGTACGTCCACAATGGTTCTATGACGTAGAACAGCAAGGTGAAGGAATCGTCGATGTAACCACCCACTTAGTTGATATGATTCAATGGGCGGCCTTCCCTGAAACGATTATTGACTACGAAAAAGATGTAGAAATTGGTGAGGTTAAAAGATATCCTACCAAACTTACACTAGAACAATTTACGGCTTCCACCAAAGCAGAAAGCTTTCCAGACTATCTATCCAAAGACGTAAAAGATGGAATTCTAAACGTCTATGCCAATGGAGAAATCAATTATAAATTAAAAGGAGTTCATGCCAAAGCGGTGGTTATATGGAACTATCAAGCACCTGAAGGCACTGGTGACACCCATTTCTCGATCATGAAGGGGAGTAAAGCCAACCTCGTGATTCGTCAAGGCAAGGAGCAAAACTTTAAACCTGTCCTTTACATCGAACCGGTTAATCCGAGCGCCGATTATGAGTCTGAACTTACGGAGGCATTTAAAACTGCACAAGCTAAATATCCTGGTATTGAACTTAAGAAGATTTCGAAAGGATGGGAAGTGTTAATTCCTCAAAAGTATGATGTTGGACACGAAGCACATTTCGCCCAAGTAGCCGAAAAATACATGGGTTTCCTTAAGGATGGGAAATTACCTGAGTGGGAAGTACCGAATATGATCACAAAATATTACATAACGACACAAGCTTTAGAAAAGGCGAAAGGTCAAAAATAAGTCGGTTCTAGCCGTTCGTTATCGAAAGTGGCTGCTTCTCAAGAGAGGCAGCCATTTTTGATAGAATTAAATTTGGGGGTCAAGGGCATTTCGGTACAGGGATCATGCACATTTATACCATGCTCCCCAGTTTTAGTCCTGCTTCGGGGAGCCCCCCATCCCCCCATTTCAAGTTACACAAGCGTTCTTTAACGATCCATCTATCAAGTGATTATAAACGAAAGTAATCGGTTAAAGAATAAAAACGGTTCGGAGGCGATGCTGTCAGTAGAGGGTTTATCGGTCTAATCAAGTTAGGTAGTTACACCGCATTTGCGCAGGTAGGTTGCCCTTTACTGCGATTATCATGAATCAGAGGCGGGGAGAAGATACACCTAGTTAACAGAACCTCCTGGTCAATCTAGCTATTTTAAAATAGCCGTTAAACACAAACCGATCGATTCTTACAATTCTAAAACAAGTTGGAAAAACCCGGATAGCGAGATTAAAAAAGACCGTTTTCCCGATCACAGGATGAGGTTTGCCTCAGGCATTTCTGTATTTAATGAGGCTCGCTTACGCAGCTTTATTCAACACATTTCACACGTTTCGGTCTTAACCCGTTATCCTAAGAAACTAGAATGCGGGGGCTAAACAAAACAACGCTTCTATCTAATCCTAAAATTTTTACTAGAATAATACCGCCTACTCCAAAACCTTTGGTATTGATCCTGCTTTATCCAAAAGAGGAAATTGAGTAATTCCGTATTTCTGGTTGGCTACGAATTCCGTATCGTTGCGTTATTGACCAATGGCTTCGCCCAAATGCCAATGCTGAGGATATAGCCCAATGTTAACAGCATAAATAGCATAGCTACGCGCAAACCTAGAAGATCGCCGAGATTGCCGATAATGAGGGGGATTACCGCCCCTCCGGCAATACCGGTACATAATATACCGGCAAATGTACCGTGGTGGGAAGCTACGGAATTTAAGGCCAGTGAGACAATGACCGACCACATCACCGAAGCAAAGAATCCTACCGCAGGAAACGCATATAAGGCAGCGTTTAAGGGGCCAAATAAGCCCACCAACAGACTTATGATTGCTCCTGAAGTAAAGACCACGAGCACACTGCGACTATCCCATAATTTAAGGAGTAATAACCCTAGAACGCAACCGACGGTTAACATACCCCAAAACCAGGAAACCACAGATGCCCCCGTAGTGGCAGGATCCGCACCATGATATTCCTGAAGAAAACGAGAAACCCAGTTAGCGACGCCCTGTTCGGTGCCTACGTAACAGAAGATTCCTAAAAAGTACATCCACACAAACCGATTCTTCAATAGTTCCTCGAAAGCCTTGCCCGTATCGATCCGCTCGTCTTCCTTAAGTTCTACTTTTGGAAATTGAACAAAGGCGATAAGAACGACCATCATCAGCGCGATTACGGCAAACACCCAATAGAGTGATACCCATTTCAAATCAGGCGTAACTAGCGAATTAAATAGCGCAATCAATCCTCCGGCTTCTTCCCCCGAGTGTACATTGCCAACCAAATAACTATAAAGCATGGGACTGACGAACGATGCAGCACCAAAGAAAAGCTGCCCCATCACCGAAAAAAATGCGAAATTCACATCCCCACCGGCTGTTCTAAGCAATGGATTAATCACTACTTGGAGAATGGCCATCCCTATTCCGATCAAAAATAAGGAGAAAAGAGCCGCGCTGAAAATAGGGTTAATACCGAAGAAAAGCGCACCCACAAAAGCAAGGGAAAAAGCCACCAACATCATTCTTTTTTCACCATACTTTTCAACCATTATACCTGCAGGTATGGATCCGATTCCGTAGGCAACAAAAAAAGCGAACGGCAGGAACCCGGCTAAGCCCAAACTAAGATCAAAACTATCGATGATGTCCGGAATAAGAGGCCCAAGGATGTTGGTCAAAAAGGAAATGACGAAAAAAATGAAGAAAATAAGCAGGACTATCGGTGGTATGCGCATTACTATTATGGGTTAGGGGTCAGTGAAACAAGCTGTTCACTGACCTATTTCGCATGGAAAAAGGATTAATTTAAATCATTCAAATGCTGCCCTTGAAAATAGGAAGTTATTCCCAAACAATCCCAGTAAATTCAGCTCCTAGGGTATAATTTATTTAGAATCGACAAACGTATTGGTATATTGACAAGCCAATAGGGATGCACCCAATAAGGATATGGTTTCATCGACCGACTGGTAAATCTTTAATCTTTTGATCGATTCGGGATACGCAAATTTCGATTCGATGGTTTTCCACATGCCCTCTTTGAAATAGGGAAAACCTTTGGCGAGGGATCCACCCAGGACGATCGCTTCCGGATCATAGGCGTAGATAACACTCATTAGAGCGTGTGCCAGATGTCCCCCATATTCGTCCCAAATGGGTTGGGTCTTTTCGGGTTGTTGCTGCATCCGTTTAGAAGCTACTATAGCCGTAATTCCATAATGTTGTTCG
>JBAYRB010000305.1:0-4340 GCA_041676905.1 Spirosomataceae bacterium | reverse complement strand
TTCAAATTTTATCTGCTACGTAATCACGGGGGTGTCGATGGAGCTGGGAATCTCTTAGGGATCCCTCTCTACAACCATTTTCTTGAATCCCAGGAGGACTTCGCATTACCTCGGGCTACGTTTGAGGAATCCATACAAAGTATTTATGCCGACATTGACGAAGCCTTACAATACATGCCTATGGATTTCGGGAATATTTCTGATCTCAGCCAACTTGAAGGTACGCCCTATAGCGATGTTACTTCTACGCAAAACTACAATGACGTTTTCGGGGAATTCCCTCAGCAACGTATCACGGGTCGCCATGTACTTGCGCTACGTTCCAAGGTTGCCCTATTGGCCGCCAGCCCTGCTTTTAATCCACAAAACGATATGACCTTATGGGCGCGTGCTGCCGACGAAGCAGCCGTTTTATTGGATGCCATCAATGGCACTGCCGGCCTGGATCCCAAAGGACATTTGTTCTATTTGAAAGAGCAGGTCGATGAAGCCGATATCACAACGGGAGATCGATTCGACCTTAGGGAGATCATCTGGCGCCGTCCTATCACCACCGACCGGGATCGAGAAACCCAGAATTTTCCGCCTACCCTCTACGGCTTGGGTCGTATTAACCCTACCCAAAATTTAGTGGATGCATTCCCGATGGCTAATGGCTATCCGATTGACCATCCTGAGTCAGGTTTTGATGCTTCGAATCCCTACGCAGGAAGGGACCATCGCCTAAGCCATTACATTGTATATAACGGAAGTTCGCTTCGGAATACGGTAATCAATACGGGTCTAAACGGGGGTGACAACGGCATTGACGCCTTGCCCACATCGACCCGTACGGGCTATTACCTCAAAAAATTGCTTCGGGAGGATGTCAATGTGAACCCAAGTTCACCGTCTAACCAAAAGCATTTCAACACCCATTTACGCTATACCGAACTGTTCCTGAACTATGCGGAAGCCGCCAATGAGGCCTGGGGACCCGACGGAACTGGAAGCCATGCTTTTTCAGCGCGGGACGTAATCGCTGCTATTCGTAAAAGAGCTGGTATCGCCCAACCCGACAATTTCTTGGCATCAATTCAAGATAAAGACGAATTTAGAGAGTTGATCCGTAACGAAAGGAGACTGGAATTGTGCTTTGAAGGTTTCCGGTTCTGGGATCTCCGGAGATGGAAAACCGATTTGAGCATTCCAGCCCAGGGTGTCAAAATTAGCAACGGCGTCTACGATTATTTCAATGTGGAAGTCCGTAGCTATGACAATAGTTACATGCATTACGGCCCAATCCCTGATCGGGAAATCACTAAATTTCAACTCGTGCAGAATAAAGGATGGAACTAAAAGAAAGTAGCGTATTTATGCAAAAGTTATTGATAACAGGACTTCTCACGGTGTGCATATTTGCCTGTAAAAATGCAGAAATAGAGCACCCCGATTTTGACTATACCACGGGATACTTCCCCTATCAGTATCCCGTACGCACCCTTATTTTGGGCGATGATATCTACGACAACTCTAACGACAATGCGGGGAAATTTTTGATCTCCGTGGCGATGGGAGGCGTTTATCAAAACAAAAAGGACAGGGCTTTTACGTTCCGAATTGATGAGTCACTTTGTAATAATGTGCAATTCAAAAGCAACGGTGCCGAAATCACAGCCTTACCGTCAAATTATTACACCCTAAGCTCACCTGAAACCATTGTCATACCCAAGGGGAAGGTGAATGGGGGAGTGGAAGTTCAATTGAGCGAAGCGTTTTTTAACGACCCCCGGTCCATATCACTAGGGTATGTCGTACCGCTCGTACTTACAGGGTCGAATGATGTCGATTCCATTTTGGTGGGTAATTCAAGTCATCCCCAGCCCGATCGTCGAAATGTGGCTGACTGGATTACGACACCCAAAGATTTCACGATGTTCGCCATTAAGTACATCAATGAATTCCATGGCAATTACTTCCATTATGGCGAAGCCTATGTCAACGACTCAGAAGGGAATCGCCTGGAGGAAAGGGAGTACAAAAAAGAATATGTGGAACAAAATGACGTCCGATTTCTCCAAACCACTGCTCGTCACCAGGTGGCATGGAAAACATTCTTACAGTCGAACCTAATGGGTGGTGAATTGAATTTAGTACTTAACTTTAATGGGGATCAATGCACAATCACGTCGGCAGACAGTCAATATGAGGTAACAGGAACCGGAGAATTTAAACGGAATGCGTATCAATGGGGCAACAAACCCCGCAACGGCATTCAATTGGAATATACGGTTTCAGACGGTCAGCATACCTATCATGCAAAAGAAGATCTCGTAGTGAGGGATCGTGCGATCACCATGGAAGTTTATGAGCCTGTTGTAATAGAAACGACAACCGCAGAATAATGAGATATTCTCTTTTTTCTTTAATTCTCGGATTTTTCCTGTCAGGGGCCGTTTTTGCCAATAGCGAAACGGTCCCTAGCACGGAAGAAATCAAGCACCGCTTGCAGGAACTCGGGAGTGATCACCCCCGAATTTTGGCCAGGAAATCCGATTTTGTAGAACTTTTACGTTCAATTCCCACCAGTGTAACCCGTTCGAAAATCCACTACGACATTCTTAAGGAATGCGAAAAAATTCTCTCCCTTCCCAAACAGGAAAGGATTCAGACCGGAAGAAGGCTCTTGGGGGTGTCGAGGGAAAGTTTAAGACGCATATTTTACCTTTCCTATGCCTATAACACCGTTGGAGATGAGCGTTTTCTCCAGCGAGCCGAGGAAGAAATTATCACCGTCTGCCAGTTTTCCGATTGGAATCCGTCTCACTTTCTCGATGTCGGTGAAATGACGATGGCCGTGGCTATCGGCTACGACTGGTTGTTCGACAAATTGAAAATGGAGACCAAAGCCCTTGCCCAAGAAGCCATTGTCGTAAAGGGCTTAATGCCTTCTTACGATAGTAAATACAATTGGTTTGTGAAAGGGACCAATAACTGGAATCAGGTTTGTCATGCGGGTATGGTTTTTGGCGCTTTGGCAATTGCCGAGTCCCACCCCGAACTATCGGCCAAGGTAGTTCAAAGGGCTATTGAATTCGTGCCGCGTTCCATGCAGTTTTATGCTCCCGATGGAGCCTATCCCGAGGGGTATATGTATTGGGATTACGGGACGAGTTTCAATGTGCTACTGATCGATGCCCTTGATAAGGTGTTTGGGAAAGATTTTGGTCTGAGTAGCCAGCAGGGCTTCATGGAAAGTGCTGATTATATCCAGCATATGGTAGGCCCGACTATGTTACCGCACAATTGGGGCGATGCCAGCACGAACAGCTTTCTTTTGCCCGCGGTCTATTGGTTTGCCGGGAAGGCAAGGAACCCATCAGCCTTATGGCTTCAGAAGAAAACTATTGTCGATAGTAAGGAGGTGTTTACACGTAACCGGATTTTACCAGCGCTTTTGTTATGGTCTCGGGGAATGGACGTCGACAATATTCCAGAACCTACTCAGCTTACCTGGAAGGGACAGGGTAAAAGCCCAGTAGGGCTAATGCGGACGTCCTGGTCGGACCCTAATGCTTTTTTTGTCGGGTTCAAAGCAGGTTCTGCTTCGGTAAGTCATGCCCATATGGATGTAGGTAGCTTTGTCATTGATGCCAAAGGAGAACGCTGGGCTATGGACTTTGGAATGCAGAACTATCATTCCTTAGAAAGTGCCGGTGTCAATTTATGGAGCATGGCCCAAGATTCGGAGCGATGGAAAGTTTTTCGCTATAACAACCTGGTTCATAACACCCTTACGGTTAATGACCAACTCCATAATGTAAAAGGCTATGCCAAAATAGAGCGCAGTTCCGACAATCCTTCAGACCTGTATTTCACGACCGATATGAGTGAATTATTCACGCCTCATATTACCCGTTCAGAGCGGGGGGTACGACTTTTAGAGGGTAATCGGGTGGTAATTCGGGATGAAATAAAAACATCGGATTCTGGCGCGAAGGTCCGGTGGTCTTTTCTTACCTCGGCGGAAGTGGAGATCCTTAAAAAGGATTTGGTAGCGTTGACAAAGAACGGAAAAACCATGTATCTCCGGTTTAAAGGAAGCGCTAAACTAAACCTCAAGACCTGGAGCACCAAATCCCCCAATCCTGTCGATGCAGACAATGGAAATACGGTCGTGGTCGGATTTGAAGCCAACCTGCCGGGAGGGAATTCCGATGAATACTTTGAGGTGGTGTTCAGCGATTCTAAGAAAACGAAGGGGCCTGGCACACGAATTCGTGAATGGCCTTGAGTAAAATAAAAAAGGTGGAATCTCCCACAAAGGAAAGGATTCCACCTTTTTTAGTATTGTTTCGATG
>JBAYRB010000304.1:0-4359 GCA_041676905.1 Spirosomataceae bacterium | reverse complement strand
GTGGCAAAATCCCAAGTCGAAAGCGAATTACAAGAAATTAACAATAAACTGGCTGCACTTAGAAAGGCAATCGAAGAGGCAGAAAATATTTAAATAGTCCTTTCCAATCCCGTACGAATATGCGAATTCTAGTCTTAGATAATTACGATTCATTCACCTATAATCTGGTCTACATTCTGAGAGAGTTAGAGTCAGAGGTGGATGTTTACAGGAACGACAAAATAACCCTAGAAGAGGTTGCTGCTTACGATAAAATTCTCCTTTCACCCGGGCCGGGTATTCCTTCGGAGGCCGGCATCATGATGGAATTAATCAAACAATACGCCCCAACCAAAAGTATACTGGGAGTTTGTTTGGGCGAACAAGCGATAGGGGAAGTATTTGGGGCTTCTCTAGAGAATATGTCCGAAGTATTGCATGGGGTTAGTCATGAAGTTACCGTCGTTGATTCGACGGAAAGACTTTTCAAAGGCTTGCCAACACAATTCCAGGCCGGGCGTTATCATTCATGGACCATAATTCCGGAATCTGTACCCGACGTTTTGAAAATAACGGCAGTAGATAAACAGGGGCGTGTGATGGGAATCCGCCATCAAGAATACGATGTAAAAGGCGTACAATTTCACCCCGAATCTGTCCTGACTGAATACGGTAAGGACATGCTTCGCAATTGGCTAAATCCGGAAGCTTAGATAGGGGAAAAGTAGAAAGTAAGATCTAAATACAATGAAAAATATACTGACACATCTTTTTGAGTATAAACACCTTAGCCGGGATCAGGCCAAGCAGGTTCTGACCGGAATGGCCCAGGGGGCGTACAATCCTACGCAAATGGCAGCCTTCATGACGGCTTTTGTAATGCGTAATATCACGGTGAGTGAATTAGAAGGTTTTCGTGACGCACTGTTGGAATTGAGAATTCCCATTGACCTGTCGGACTTTGATCCGATTGACGTATGTGGAACCGGTGGGGACGGCAAAGATACCTTCAATATTTCAACGCTGTCGTGCTTTGTACTGGCTGCAATGGGAGAGAACGTGGCGAAACACGGAAATCACGGGGTGTCGTCCCATTGTGGTTCCTCAACGGTTTTAGAGTATTTAGGCGCGCCCTTTGTGAATGACCAGGACGTATTAAAGCGGAAAATGGAGAAATCGGGCGTGTGTTTTTTACATGCACCTTTGTTCCACCCAGCCATGAAAAACGTGGGGCCTTTACGAAAAGAGCTAGGAATTAAAACTTTTTTTAACATCCTCGGCCCTATGGTGAACCCTGCGAATCCAAATAAGCAGTTAGTGGGCGTGTTTAATCTGGAAATCATGCGTTTGTATTCGTATCTTTACCAGCAAACCGATAAAAAATACCTGATTGTGCACGGGCTGGATGGCTATGATGAGGTGTCACTCACAGGGCCTTTCAGAATAAGTACCGCAACAAAGGATGAAGTGATTGATCCGCGTGATCTTGGATTTCCTTTGTTGAAACCGGAACAATTGTCGGGTGGGACTACCGTTAAGGAGTCTGCGGATATTTTTTTAGCGGTTCTTAAAAATGAGGCAACAGAAGCACAGAAACAGGTGGTAGTCGCCAATGCTGCCTTAGCAATGTTGGCAGCGCGTCCCGAAATGGCAATAGAAGATGCCATTGCCAGCGCTCGTGAAGCGATCGAAAGCGGGAAGGCCTATCAACATTTCAAAACGTTTCTGGAAACCCATTGAAACATTAGGTAGGAGGGTTTTATTATGAAAGGATGATTATGCTTAGTTCCGGATTAACTGTTCTTGCATTATTAGGCTTATTCTTGGCGAATAAGCCGAATGGTCGTCCTTCCGATTCCGGAATTCCCGCTAATTATCAGTATTTGACCTATTTACCGGAGGATTATACCAAGAGCGATAAGGAATACCCCCTGGTGATTTACCTCCATGGAAGCTCTAGCCGTGGGAACAACCTCGATAGGGTAAAGATATCGGGCTTGCCTCGTATGGCTGAAATGGGCGAAAAATTCAATTTCATTCTAATAGCGCCTCAATGCCCCTCGGGTAAATTATGGTCCTCCGACAACTGGGCTGGCAACTTGCTTAAGGAATTGCAATCCAAATACCGAATCGATAAATCCCGGATCTACCTGACAGGAGTTAGCATGGGGGGAGGTGGAACATTTGACGTAGCTAAACAATTACCCGATACCTTTGCTGCCTTAGCACCTCTGTGCGCCTGGGCTAGCGATACCTACCAATTGTGCAAATTGAAAAACATACCTATATGGACCTTCCATGGGACCGAAGACACCGTCGTACCCATTTCTGAAACCGAACAAAAAGTCAAGGTACTAAATGATTGTGGGGGAAAAATCAAATACACCCGCTTGAAAGGGGTAGGACATTCAATTCACTTTGTCTATCAAACCGACAATGAATATAAATTGTTGGATTGGCTACTCAGTCACCGGCTTTAGGTTTTCAGGAGGGTGGCTAAGTTTAAAAAGGCATGCGTATAGCAAAAACTTATTTCAGTCGTAATGAACATACTCGATAAGATTGTAGCGAACAAAAAAAAGGAAGTAGAAAGGGCTAAACAGCAGGTGTCTATCCATGCGTTAGAGCAGCGTCCTTTTTTTTCCAGAAAATCGATATCTATTAAATCCCTCCTTCAGCAAGCCAATCAGCCTGCGATAATTTCTGAGTTTAAAAGAAGATCGCCTTCCAAAGGCATTATTAATGCCCAGGTAACACCGGCGGAGGTTACCCGTGGATATGTATCGGCTGGGGCGGCCGCCCTCTCTGTACTTACTGATCAGGATTTTTTCGGGGGTAATTTTGATGATTTTTTACAAGCCAGAGAGGCTAACCCTGTCACCCCTATGTTGCGCAAAGATTTTATTGTAGATCGGTATCAATTGTGGGAAGCCAAAGCCATTGGGGCAGATTTTGTATTGTTAATTGCCGCCTGTCTGACTCCCGCAGAAGTAAGAGAATTCAGCCAATTAGCCCATCAACTCGGCATGGAAGTGTTGTTAGAAGTGCACGATGAAGACGAACTTCAGCAAACACTTTGCGATACAGTAGATATTGTTGGTGTAAATAATCGTAATCTAAAAAATTTTGTAACCGATATTGATGTCTCCCTGAAGTTGTCTGAATACATTCCTGATTCTTTTGTGAAAATATCGGAAAGTGGCTTAAAGAATGCAGAAACCCTTTGGAAATTGTATGAGGATGGTTATAAAGGCTTTTTGATTGGGGAAACATTTATGAAAACCGATTCCCCGGCGTCCGCCCTTACCAAGCTTCAAGATGAGATCGTTCGCTTAAGGAATTACGATAGTCAGCAGGTCGGCTCGCCGGTGAGCCCAGGCCAAAGTTAAATAATACGTCTTCAGTGTGGTACTGGGGCGGTTAGCTATTTACCATTATGAAAATAAAAATTTGTGGCCTCAAGGATCAGTCGAACATACAAGAACTGGTCGAGCTCCAACCCTCTTACATAGGGTTTATTTTTTATGAAAAATCCCCCCGGTATGTAGGGAATGAATTGGATGAAGAATTTATTAGAAACCTTCCGAAAGGGATTAACAAGGTCGGAGTATTTGTCAATGCGAGCCCGGATTATATTTTGTCTGTCGTAAGGCAATATGGGCTCGAATACGTGCAATTACATGGGAGCGAACTTCCCGATTTCTGCAGGAGCATTCGACAAAAAGGTGTCAATATTATAAAGGCATTTTTGGTCGATGACCATTTTAACTTTATGATGCTTAATAACTATAAGCCGCATTGTGACTTCTTCCTATTTGACACACCTGGTAGCCAACCGGGTGGGAATGGGACTTCCTTTGATTGGAACATTTTGAAACGTTATGATCGTGAAAAACCGTTTTTTTTAAGCGGTGGAATAGGGAATGACAATATTGATGAAGTTCTGGAACTCGCCGAAACCTTGCCTATTTACGGTGTTGATATCAATAGCAAATTTGAAATATCACCCGGCCTGAAAGACGTTGGGCAGGTTCGGGCATTTGTGGATAAAGTAAAACAGAAAGAAAGTCTTTGAATTTAGCGAAAGGGTCCATTTTGCAAATGGCAGTAGCAGCGAGTAAGTATAATAACCATGGGTGTATCGGAATTAGTTAATAGAGCCTTTGAGGTAGATAGTAGGGGTTACTACGGCAATTATGGGGGCGCATATGTGCCTGAAATGCTTTACCCCAACATTGCAGAACTTCGTGAAAAGTATTTGGAAATCATTGCTGAAGATAGCTTTCAAAAAGAATTTAGAGACTTATTGAAGCATTATGTCGGCCGACCTACCCCCTTATACCACGCAAAACGATTGTCCGAAAAGTATGGGGGGAAAAT
>JBAYRB010000303.1:0-4360 GCA_041676905.1 Spirosomataceae bacterium | reverse complement strand
GATGAACCTACCAACAACCTGGACATTGAAACGGTTATCTGGCTGGAAAACTTCCTGGCTAACTTCAAAAATACGGTAATCGTGGTCTCCCACGACCGACACTTCTTGGATGAAGTCTGTACGCATATCGTAGATATCGATTTTAGCAAGGTTCAGCTTTATGCAGGGAACTATACCTTCTGGTACGAATCAAGCCAGTTAGCATTAAAACAGAAATTGGATGCTAATAAGAAAGCCGAGGAAAAGCGTAAAGAACTAGAAGATTTTATCCGACGTTTTAGTGCTAACGCTTCTAAATCAAAACAGGCTACTTCAAGAGCAAAACTGTTAGAAAAACTAACAATAGAGGATATCAAACCCTCGTCACGTAAGTACCCCTATATTGCCTTTAAGCCTGAACGAGAAGTTGGTGATCAAATCTTGCATATCGAAGGGTTGTCCAAAAAAGGCGAAGACGGGACCCAACTGTTCACCAATTTGACATTTAGAGTTAACCCGGGCGATAAAATTGCCTTTGTAGGGAAAAACGTATTGGCGATCAGTGCTTTGTTCGATATATTAGCCGGTGAGGCAAAACCAGATGCAGGCAACTTCAATTGGGGAATCACGATTACGACGTCCTATTTCCCCAAGGATCCTTCCGCTTTTTTCAACACCGATCTGAATTTGGTAGATTGGTTGCGGCAGTTTTCAACCGAAAAGGACGAGAGCTTTATTCGAGGCTTCTTAGGAAGAATGTTGTTCTCCGGAGAGGAATCACTCAAAAAAGCTTCTGTGCTTTCAGGAGGGGAGAAAGTTAGATGTATGCTTTCGAAAATGATGCTATCGGGTGCCAACACGTTAATTCTCGATGACCCTACTAACCACCTCGATCTGGAGTCGATTACCGCATTAAACAACGGAATGCTGGATTTCACCGGGAACATTCTCTTTTATTCACATGACCATCAGATCATACAAACTGTGGCTAACCGTATCATCGAAATTGGCCCCAATGGTATGTTGGATAAGTTAATGACCTACGATGAATATCTAAAAAGCGACGTTATCAAGGAACAACGTGCCGCTTTGTACGAATAAGTAGCTCTTAGCTCAAGGGAACATTAACCTCTACTATAATAAAAGCCCCTGCCGATGCGATCGACAGGGGCTTTTATAATTCCTATTCTTTTATTGTTTCACTAATTTAACCGTTTGGCTATCGTCCGTACGAATCAGATAAATTCCATTCGGCCAGGGTTGGGCATTTACCTCGTTCTTACCCGCTTCTAGGCTTAGTCGTTCAATCGCTCGCCCGGTGATATCATAAATCACAGCATTTTGTTTCGAAGGTGAAAATACATACAGTTTGTTGGCAAATGGATTCGGGTATCCATAAGCCACTAACGCTGGATTTCTCGATAAGACAAGCACTTCGGTTGGACTATAGTTGAAACTACCGTCATTGTCAATCATTTTAAGACGATAATACAAGGTTGATGCAACGCTCGGCTGGTCGATAAAGCGGTATTGGCTTGAACTTTCCACATAAGTTACCGTGCCAATTTTCCGGAAATTACGACCGTCTGTACTTCTTTCTACCTCAAAATGGCTGAAGTCTTTAGCGTTATCTGCTTCCCACCGTACAGCTACCGTTTGTTGTTCGGCTTCTTCTACGTTGAAGGAGATCAAACGTACAGGCAGGGTTGGAGGAATACTGGGAGGAGGACTGGTGTAGCAGTCTTCGGTAGAAGGTGGATAAGCGTATTCTGCCACAGCTGTTGTGCCGACCGTAACTCTAATTTTGGCACCGGGCTTTTTCAACTCGGCATTCAAATCACTAATTTCTACCCAGTTGCCATTTTGATAAACCCAACCTGGCCAAGCAATACCGTTACCATTTTCATCCACATCAGCACCTGGAAATAAAAGCTGCCCCGATAATGGTTGATTATTCAGTAAACAAACCACGGTACCATCTGGTGTGAGCCATTCAATTTTAGCTTTTTCGCCGGTCATGTCGTAATTACCCGTAATGGAATAGTTCAGGTAAGGAGCGTCTAAATAACACTCCGCCCAAGCATTTAAATCAATGGTCTTAGGGAAAATCTCGGGAATTAATGGATGGAAATGCATCTCATCGCCATTGTGCTCGTAAGCTCTGGCAATTACCTGTCCGACTAAATTATGATTTGGCTTCTTAATGACCTTACCATTAGGCGCAAATACTAAACCGTATATGTATCCCCATATATTAACGTCGTCCGTAACATCAGGAAAGTTATATACGACGTGTTGTTTAGTCGTACCGTTCTGCAGGTTACTGTTCCTGAATTCAAATGATTTATTATTGGCGTTTACAATATTGATAATAAGCGCGAAACCTGGATTTGTCGATAAACCTTTGAAAAAAGGATCTTGAAGGCTTCCCCAAACCGAAGCATCGATGGTGATCACGTTGATTCCGTTAGGATCGAGCCGAAATTCTGGTTTGAAACCAGGATGAGTCAGAATTGGCCCGTCGAGGGGATCAACACTGGGTTTATCTCTATCACCTACTTTAACATTATTAGGCAATAGACTTAATGCTGTTGAAGTAGAACTGAATTCAGCGAATGCCCCATCGATGTCAATTTGGCCAGGACCATTACCAAATACATTTTCAAAAACAGGGTTGTTAACCTCACTAACTGGAGGAGTACCTGGTCGGGAATTAATATGAATGGTCCCGCCACCGTCTTGCTTAATTTTAACTACATTTCCTTCATAAGTGACCGACAACCCGGCACTATTACCGATTTTAACATAGTGATTCTGATTAACTTTGAGTTCAGAACCGGATTTAAGTTGCACGCCACCTCGTATGGCCAATCCGATGGGTATCCCACCGTAATGGAATCCACCACCGATTTGTGGGATAATTTGAACGTTTCCATCCAAAATGAGTTTACCACCAGCGGCTACCCTTCCTTCCACTTCGTTGGGTTTGAGGGTAACGTCTTCTTTAACAAAAATGGCAAAATCCAACGCTCGATCATTTATTTTCTGAGCATGGGCTTGGAACAACGTAGAGGCAAGCAATAAGCAGAATAGAGGGTATACGTAAGAAAACTTCTTAACCAAACCTCTGTTTAGATATGGGGGCAATATCTTTTTCATTTGGTTTATTGAGTTGGTAAAAAATATGCAAATACTATTAGACTAGGGTCGAACAATACTAATTTGATATCGCCAGTGGGCGATATACGATTTAAACAATGGACAAAACAGGGTCTGTGCAACCGGTTTTCACCAAATTGCCTAAAAACTCACTAGTATATACGAAGCAATATGCTTTCTATCAGAATCAAGATCGATCTTGATTCTGCCGCTTTAAGGCGCCCCAGCCAGGAATGCTACTCAGACAAAGGGTGTACTGGTATGCCCTAAAGATGTACGAGCCACTATGTTTTGATAATAGCAACAAATAGCTCCTATGATCGTCTAACACCTGAAACGACCATTTACGTAACGTGGTTAAATAGGATTACCTAAGAACTTTACTTGAAATTTTGAGAGTCATACGATAATTATGTTTTTGTTAAGACCTCCGCGATTTCCAAACAAGGGGGGCTTGCTCTTCAATGCGGTTAAAAAATCAATATAATATGTGTAAACACAAGAATGTGCATGCAAATATACTGGCTTTCAGATAACTTCCAAAGAATTTTCACATTTTTAGTGCAATTAATAGGGGTTTAAATGGCACTTTCTATGGGAAAAATATAATAAATGACCAGAATGCTAGAACGGGTACGCTACCGCTATATTCAATACGAGGTTTTCTCTTCGCCAGGTTTTGTTGCTAAAATTGATTTCACGAAATACCCACGGGTTTTGAGGCTCCTCTTGATATGCGTACCAGGGCTTCCGGAAAGGGGTTGCCAAATCTAAACGAAGCACCAAATAAGTGAAATCCATCCTTAAGCCCAGCCCTCCCCCAATCGCTAATTGCTTGTAGAAATCTTTCGTTAATACGGAATTTTCGCCGTATTCAGCTAGGACCCGATAATTCCACACATTTCCTGCATCCACAAACACAGCGCCATGAAATAAGGAGCTCATTCGGAAACGCAACTCTGAATTGAGCTCCATTTTTATATCTCCAAATTGGGTATTTCGAAAAATGGCTCGCGTTACAGAATCGGCATGATAAGCCCCCGGTCCTATTGTTCTGGCCTGAAATGCTCTTATCCCCGTGCTACCACCTACAAAATATTGCTTAAATTGGGGTAGGGCTTTCGAATTTCCATAGGGCAAACCAAATCCAAGTATCAAACGATTCGCCCATTTAAGGGAAGGACTAAGGGAATGGTAATGTCTCACTTCACCATCTAACCGT
>JBAYRB010000302.1:0-4362 GCA_041676905.1 Spirosomataceae bacterium | reverse complement strand
TTGATAAGGCAATCGGGAAACTAAACGATGAAGCCTAAGAGTACGTAGCAAAACTAATTACTCATTGTTAATTAATAAGTAAGAGCCGTCTCAGTTCATGTTCTGAGACGGCTACGTTTTTTTACCCTATTGGAACTAATAATTGCTTTGGGATGACAGCTGCCTTGTTATTGGGAGAATTCATTACAAAGTATCGAACACAATTCTATTCCCTTTGCTGACACTATTTCTTGTTTGAAAGTTAGATCCAGCTGTAATTTTGCTCGACTTCCCTAGATTAATGGATTAATAATGGTTTCATCTAACCTGCCGTCGAAAAACAATAGTCGAAGTTTCAGCCAGTTAACAATAATCAAAAAGTTTTTTTCCTTTCGATATTGCATTGTAATGACAAACCATTTAGATTTGCACCACAATTTCAGCAAATGAGATTGTTGAGCGGATGCCTCCATAGCTCAGCTGGTAGAGCAACTGACTTGTAATCAGTAGGTCGTTGGTTCGATCCCGACTGGGGGCTCTTGAAATTGAAGGAGTTACATGAAAATGTAGCTCCTTTTTTGTTGAGGTTGCAATACATTTCACGGATCAATCCGAAAAGTTGGGGGGATAAAAAAGTGGGTTAGATTTGTGGAAAAAAAGATTTAAATTAATCCGTAAACCTTTTAGCTAGATTAACAATCCCCCGTCCTTTTTTCCTTAACCGCTTACTTTCGTTTATAATTACTTGATAGCTGGATCGTTAACGGCCTCTTGCGTAACTTGAAATGGGTGGGTGGGGGGAATCCCTGACACAAAACCAATACTCGCGAAGTGTGTTGTCTATTTCTTGTACCGATCTAAGGGTTGGAAAGAAACAATGATTAAGTAATTTCACCTCCTCATAATGGTTTCACAAAATTACACCTGCAAAGTTTTATTTTCTTACCACACTCATAGGGCAAATCGGGGTGTGGAGTGAGGCAATGGCTTCGAACCTATATTTGGCAAATAAAAAGTAAGTGAAGTTTAACCGATTGAGTACATCAATTTTTAAATAAGAACGGTCTATTTTGGTGACGAATTCTAATTATGTCTATCCTTAAATCGTTTTTCACTTACACACCAGCCCTATTTAATACATTGTAAGGAGATATTTAGACCTTTTCTGCAAGTGTATCTACACACAATGGTTAGAGTCCAATTCAGGTCCAATAGTAAATCCCCATATACAAAAGATTTCACTGGAGACTTATCGACGAAAGAGTCAATATATTATCTACCTTTGATTCAATTAAACAGAGGCTCCATCCAAAACGATCCGTAAGAAATGCACTTGAACCTCATTCATCAGAGACCCCGTTGCCCTGATAGATTAAAACAGGGATATCTGACTGATGGATGAGTTCTTTGGCCAGACTTTTGTTCAAAATCTTTTCAAAAAAGCCCCTTTCAACGGCAGTTACTACCAGCAAGTCAAACTTTTCATCCATTTTACGAATCGTGTCAATCCCTTCCTCACCGGAAACCCATTGCGTTGGGAACGCCGAGTACCCCGTCTGCTCGGCCAGGGTTTTCGACCAAGATTCCAGCTTAACTTTTTCTTCCGATGCGTCGCTATTCTTACCAATATGTACGAACTTCAATTTTGCACTTAGATCGGGAAAAACACCTTTCAATGCGGTGATAGTTTGTAGGTCGCCTTGTTGAAAATCAGTAAAAAACGCAATTTTATCAAGGCTGAACCTTGAGGTTGCAGGTGGGACTACCACTAAAGGAATCTTTCTTAAATGCTTGGCAGTAGCGAAAGTATTGCTTCCCAACACATGATGCCGCAAGCCGGTAGCGCCTGTAGTACCCATTACCACTAATGCTACATTTGATTCGGACATGATTTTGTCCAAAGCGTCGTTCAGATGCCCCGGTATGATTACGGAGCGGTATGACTTCTCGTCCCCTTCCAATCGTCCGAGGAAGTTTTCCATTTCGGTTTGCGCTTGCTGCTCCGCATCTACCCGATGCTGTTCCTGCTCTTGCTCAGTTTGGAAACCTGAAAGTAGCCAAGAATAGGCATGGAGTAAACAAATATCGGCACCAATTTTGTCAGCAAGTCCAGCTGCAAAACGGGCTGCGAGTAAGGCATTTTCAGAATAATCGGTGGGTACTACTATGATGGGATTCATTCAAAAACTAAGGTTATTTCCTTTTAAAGTAGAAAAATCATATAATTAGAGGTAAAAACTACTCACGTTCTACCATTTTCAATCTTGCGAAGTTAAGAACTTCCAAATCACCTAAAATCTTATTCGTTTTTATCATTAAATAGCACTTCTTCCATTACTTCTTCCCATTTTTTCATTCCCGCATCGAGCGTGTAGTTTTTCACCCGTGTTTTTGACACCGAACCATCACAACCCAATTCCCCTCGCATCACGCGTTTCATAGCGTTAACCATCTGACTTACACTGATGTCCTCCGTCACTACTCCCATTCCTTCCACGATTAATTCTGAAACCCCGCCCGATGGGAAAGATACGATGGGTTTCCCTAGCGAAGCTGCTTCTAGCATGACCAGGGGGAATGGATCCTGTCGGGAAGTTAAAATAAATCCATTTGCAGCGTGTAGGTACTGGCTATATAACTCCTTTTGTTTCCCGGCCAGATGCACACGGGTCCGTGAAGTGGACGACTCGATACGGTTTATCACCCAACGCTTATAGCCGTCTTCTGCTTCCCCTCCTCCTATCCATATAAGGTGAACATTTTCATCATTCAATTGTTCAGCGATTTCTGGGAAAAAATCAAAACCTTTTCTTTCAGATGGCACTCCCGACATCATCCAGACAAAATGGTCGGGGGCGATGCCGAATTTACTTCTAATTTTTTTTACCTCTGCCAAATCCACCGGTCTTGAAATCTCTTCAATAAAAGAATAAACCAATGATACATTCTGAGCTCCAGCTTGTCTTATGCCTAAGCATGTTGCTTCCGAACAGCCAATAATGTGATGTGCTTTATCAATAATGGTATCAAAAGCCGTTTTGTCGACATAGACATAAGACAATGGCATTTCATGAAAATGAACCACAAAGGGCACATTGAGACTAACCGCTGTTTCAGCAGCCTTGGGCAAAACAATGGTATTCAAATACCAATAGTCGGCTTTAAAGTCTTTCTGAATTTTTTTTAACGCGGTTACAATGGGGTTACGTCCTATATGAAAGTTAATACGATCGATCAACTGAAAGTCGCCCGGCACGGTATATACTTTTACGTCATCCGGTAATTCTTTCAGTAATTCTCCTTTTTTGTAACTCGCAATTGCAATAGTGTATTTCGATCGATCTAGTCTTTGAATAATATTTAGCAGCATCACTTCTGACCCTGTTCGTGATGCCAATGGTGTGATGAATAGAATTCTTTTTTTCTCAGTATGTTTCATCTGCGTATAGCTTATCAATATTTTCTTCGGGCTTAATTTTAAAGAAATGTCTTTTATAGTTAAGGGTCTTCCAAAAGTAACTCACTAAAACAATAACTTTCTTTCTAAAAATATGTTGTGTTGTATAGCCTACATTCGGTGTGTTTTTATGCAATAAGTTAATCGAAAATCGCCAGATATAAACGATCGGAATCATGGTTAAATAATGTATTAACATCATAACATAACTTAATACACCGTATTGTTTCCTAATCCAGACCATATTCGATACCTGCATTTGAACACTAAATCGGTTTATCCATGAAATTCGTGACCGACGATAGGGGTTATTATTCTCTAAATGGATGAACTTGCAATCGTCAAACAAGCATAATCGGCCTAGTTTCCTCAAACGCCCCGACCACTCTACATCTTCCCCATACATAAATAAGCATTCTTCAAATCCACCTGTAAGATCAAAAGCCTCTCGTCTTACCATAAAAAATGCCCCCACCAGCCAATCTCTTTCTTCCGGATCAGCATATACGGGTTCAGGGAGCAATCGATTCAATAAGTTTGAAAAGATTTTTCCAGGGGGTATGATGAAAAAGGACTTACGAAAGTCGTTGAAACTTTGATAAAAGGGCATAGGCACCCCATTTTTATCATATTGGTGGGCAGCTGCTGCTACGATACTTTGGTCAGCTTCCATTCTTTTCAAACATTTTACAATCACATTGTCGACTACAAGTGTATCCGCATTGAGTAATAGAAAATAGCGACCTTTAGCCAATCGCATCCCGGCATTATTAGCCCTTCCAAATCCTGCATTGTAGTGCATTTCAACCCATTGCACGTCCGGAAATGCAGTCAATACTCGCTGCTTTCCCTCTTCATCCGCTTCATTGTTAATGACTAACACCTCGAAATCAATTCCCAGGGTATGTTCATAAACGGTCTTAAGT
>JBAYRB010000301.1:0-4374 GCA_041676905.1 Spirosomataceae bacterium | reverse complement strand
TATTTTCGGGGGATTGAAAATCTTTTTGATCTCTATTTGCCAATTTGTGACAATTGGATGATCATAAATAATACAAACGTAGAGCCAGTTTTTATAGCGAGAGGAAATCGAGAATCAGGAGAAGAAATACTAAGTCACGATATTTGGGAAACAATGAAGAAACAAAAATATGAAAGTTGAAAAAAAAGCAAAAAGTCTCGATGAACTGAGCACCAAAGTGCTTGAGGGTGTCCGAAAAGCGCTGAGGAAACTTGTGGAAAGCGCAGCTGAAAAAGACGAAGATTTAGTCGTGGGCGATAACGCTGGCAACGTGCATTCATTGCCAGCCAAAGAGTTGCTTAAGACACTTGTAAAATAGGGGAAATACAGGGACGGCATGAGCCGATTATTGATGCCACAAAAAAGGGTGTTATCTACTTTAATTCAAAATGAAAATCACAATCATAGCCGGAGCACGGCCGAATTTTATGAAGATCGCACCCATTATCGATGCGATCAAACAGAAGAAAACGGAGGGAGCGGACATCTCATATCGTTTGATCCACACTGGACAGCATTACGACAAGAAGATGTCCGGGGATTTCTTTGAGCAGCTGGACATCCCGGAACCAGACGCAAACCTGGAAGCCGGTGGGGGCTCGCAGGCGGAACAGACCGCAGCGATCATGATCCGGTTTGAAAAAGAGTTACAAGACAATCCGGCGGATCTGGTATTGGTAGTCGGAGATGTGACTTCGACCATGGCCTGTGCGATCACGGCCCAGAAGTTGCATACCAAAGTGGCGCATGTGGAGGCAGGCATCCGGTCCGGAGATTGGACGATGCCCGAGGAGATCAACCGGCTAGTGACGGATAGTATCACGAATTATTTCTTCACCACTTCTGAGCGGGCCAATGAAAATCTACGTAACAGTGGGGTGGAAGAGGAACGGATTTTCTACGTGGGTAATACGATGATCGATACGCTGTTAAAGCAACGCCCCCGGTTCCAGAAGCCTGCGGTGTGGGATGAAATAGGGTTAAGGGAAAAGGAATACCTAGTGATGACTTTGCATAGGCCGGCCAATGTGGATGAGGAATCGAAGTTGAAGGAATTGATGGAGGAGATCGTCGCCCATACGCAGGATCTGCCGCTGGTATTCCCTGTGCATCCTCGTACCGCCCGGATTTTAGAGGGTCTTGGGGTTTCCCATCCCCGACTGCACATGGTAGAGCCATTGAGCTATCTGGAGTTCAATTATCTGGTCGAACGTGCGAAAGCGGTAGTGACGGATTCCGGGGGAATTACCGAAGAAACCACAGTGATGGGGGTGCCATGTATGACACTACGGGATAACACCGAAAGGCCAGAGACGATGGAACTCGGAACCAATGAACTGCTTGGTACCGATCCAAAGGCGATCCGGCCGGCGATGGAAAAGCTATTTGCAGGTGACTGGAAGAAAGGCGGCACGATACCCTTGTGGGATGGGAAGACGGCGGAGCGGATTGTGGAGCGCATTCAAACCCTATTTCTTTAGTAAAAATTTGCGCTATACACCATTTTTTGGTATATTGCGCAAAAAATAACTAAGATATTGACGATTTCGACATACATAAAGTCATTGCAAAGTATTGAAATTTATGCTTTTTCTTGGGAAGAGGTTCTGAAAAACTGTGATTCTCCAGTACCTACACTGAGAAAAGAATTGGTACGTCTGACCGAACAGAATGAGATCATTAATCTTAGGCAGGGATTTTATCTGATCATTCCTCCCCGATATCAAAGCTTTGGCAAATTACCCGTCCAGCTATTTGTGAATACATTGTTTGATCATCTTGAAAAGGATTACTATGTTGCTCTGTATTCGGCAGCTACTGTTTATGGAGCTTCTCATCAGCGTATTCAGCAAGATTATATTATCACCACACCCCCTGCTCTTCGAGATATTCAGAAGGGGAAATTCAAAGTTCGATTTCTTAATGTAAAAAACTGGCCGAGGAACAATATTGTAGAAAAAAAATCCGATGCAGGAGTCTATAAAGTGTCTTCCCCCGCACTTACGGCGGCAGATCTCATTCGTTTTCATACGAAGATTGGCGGGTTAAATAGATTATTGTCCAACCTGGAAGAGTTGGTGCGGGAGATAACGGTCGAAGATATGAAAGCATTATTGGATTGGTATCCAAATAAAAGCACATTGCAGCGTTTGGGGTTTTTATTAGATGAATTGTCTGGAAAAACTGAGGTGTCGGAGAAAATCTATGAGAATTTAACAAAAAAAGTGTATCATCCAATTTTACTCACACCCAGAAGTGGACAAAAAGCAGGTAGTACCACGAATCGATGGAAAGTGGATATCAATATAAATCTTGAATATGATACCTAAACCCCACTAGAAGACAATTTGAATTGAATATGCTTGAGAAAGAAAATGATCCTGATTTTGTGGGTGATATGGAGGGACTACTTAGAGCAGGAGTGGAGTATAATCAAGCTGAGGTTTTTGAATGGTTGAAAGAAGAAGTAATTGCAAAGTTAAAATAAAGTCGTAAGCATGTTCAAAAAAACCCGTCTCATATTCGACTTTATCTCCAACATGGGCTGGCGCTATGTTTGGTTCCGCGTGGGCTATACATTGCGCACAAAGACCGGTTTGCTGAAACGGAAATTTCCGGCTTCGGTCGCACCGCTTCAAGGGCTTTCACTGGAAGCCTGGCGCAGGGATACACCGGCTTTTTTCTTCAGCGGCAAGAATATTCCCGGATTGGAACGAATGCCTTCGGAGCGATTGAAGCAGACATTCGAACAAATCCAAAAGGGCAGCTATACATTCTTTTCTTACCGAACCTATACTGTGGCTGACGGAGCCGAAGGTTGGCATACCAATCCGGATACCGGGTACAGGTACGATGCAACAAAGCATTGGACGGAGATACCCGACCTATCAAAAGAAGCCGGTGACATTAAGTTTGTGTGGGAGAAGGCGCGGTTTTCGTTTCTGTATGATGTGATCCGTTATGATTATCATCATGGGGTGGATTGCGCCGATTTTGTGTTCGGACAGATCGATTCGTTTATTGAGCACAATCCGCTAAACCTTGGCCCTCAATACAAATGCAGTCAGGAGACCAGTTTGCGTATTCTCAATTGGACTTTTGCTTTGTACTACTATCGGGATTCGGAGGAACTAACCGAAGAGCGATTCAGGAAAATCATGCAGTCGATCTACGGACAATTGCACCATGTGTATCACAATATCCATTTTTCCCGGATTGCCGTGCGCAACAATCATGCGATCACCGAGACGCTGATGCTGTACCTGAGCGGTCTGCTATTTCCATTCATGCCGGAGACGGCCGAATGGTCGCGCAAAGGGAAGAAATGGTTTGAAGAAGAGATCGCCTACCAGATCTACGAAGACGGGACATTCCTGCAATATTCAATGAATTACCATCGGGTGGTGGTGCAGCTGCTGACCTGGGGGCTGCGCCTGGCTGAACTGCATGGACAGCGGTTCGCGGATGTGGTGTATGATCGGGCGAAGAAATCCCTCCGTTTCCTGGACGTCTGTATGGATCCGGTATCAGGGCAGTTGCCCAATTATGGTGCGAACGATGGGGCATTGTTTTTCCGGTTGACGGATGATGATTATCGGGTTTATACTTCTCAATTGAATGATCTTCGCATGGTATTGCATGGTACGGTCAGTCGTCCGGAAGAAAGTATTCACTGGTATGGATACGGGGAGGCCCCGCTCGGAGAGTTGGATACGGACGGGACGTATGCGTTTCCCCAGGGTGGTTATTATATTGCACAGGAAGAGAATACAAAAACATTCATTCGTTGCGGTGCCTATAAGGACCGGCCTTCACAATCCGACAACCTGCATTTGGATGTTTGGGTAGATGGCGTCAATTATCTCTGGGATACTGGTTCGTATAAATACAATACGGCAGATCATTGGCTCAAGTATTTCAATGGAGTAGGGGGGCACAATACCGTTTCAGTAGATGGACACGATCAGATGCACAAAGGGGGACGGTTTATCTGGTTTTATTGGGTCAAGGACGCCAAAGGAAAATGGAAACTTACCCACGATGGAGAGAACGATGCTATCCTATTTGAGGGAGAGATCAAAGGGTTCCGACACCTGGGTGGCATAGCGCATGAACGAAAGGTTTATAAACGAAAAAGCACCCTTGAATGGGTGGTCACCGATGAATTGGGTGGCAAAGGCAACTGGCCTATGCAACAGTATTGGCATATCAATCCTGTAGTTCAAGACTTGATTAAGATTACGGCGGTCGATGCCGATGGAAATAGCTTGGAGCCATTAAAGGAAACCAAATGGTATTCGAGGTATTATGGTACTAAACAAGATTCGATTCGAT
>JBAYRB010000300.1:0-4376 GCA_041676905.1 Spirosomataceae bacterium | reverse complement strand
GAATATGGTAGGCGTCTGCCTCGGTCATAAAAGTAATGGCTTCTCCCGATTTATTCGCCCGTCCGGTTCGGCCAATACGATGCACATAATCCTCATAGATCAGCGGAACGTCGAAGTTAATAACGTGGCTAACTTCGGTCACATCAATACCTCGGGCTGTCACATCGGTGGTGACTAAAACGCGGATATCGCCTTCCTTGAAGGCATTCATTGCATTGATTCGGGTATTCTGCCCCTTATTGGCATGGATCACACGAATCTTTTCAGGGGAAATCACTTTACGCTCCAAAAATTTAAAAATTTGGTTCGCTGTATCCTTCTTTCGCGTAAAAATCATCACCCTTTTAAAATCCTCCCGGGTGTTCAGCAGGTGTTCGAGGAGGTATATCTTCGTCCGAAAATTGGGTACTTGATACAAGACTTGCTCGACCATTTCGGCGGTTGTTGCTTGAGGAGAAACCTCCACCCTTGTCGGAAATTCCAGGAACTCCTCCGAAAGTTTGGCAACTTTATCAGGGAAGGTAGCGGAGAATAAGAGATTCTGACGTTTTCGCGGTATGACTTCCAACATTCGACGGATTTGCGGCATGAACCCCATATCCATCATTTTGTCTGCCTCATCTAAAATCAACGTATTGAGCTGTTTTACCACTATCTCATTTTTGAGGTAGATATCCAAAAATCTACCCGGTGTGCTCACAATCACATCGACACCGGCACGAATGTTTTCTATCTGCGTTTTTGTCCCGGTACCGCCATAGAGGCATACATGTCTAAGTCCGGTGTATTTCCCAAGGTTAGCGGTGACCTCCCCAATTTGTATAACCAGTTCTCGCGTAGGTGCTAAAATAAGGCCACGCACGTGGTCTCCTTGCGGATATTTCAGCTTCATGAGCAAGGGAAGAACATAGGCTGCTGTTTTACCCGTGCCGGTTTGTGCGATTCCTAAAACGTCATGACCGGCTAAAATCAGGGGAATGCACTGTTCTTGGATGGGCGTGGGCTGCTCATATCCGGCTTCTTCGATGGCGTTCAACAACTGCCGGTTTAATTTTAGATCTTCAAATGCTATTTCAGGCTTTCTTTCCATACAGTAAAGGTAGGGAAATCCGACGGACCTTACGTTTTTTTATCGTTCCTACCCTGAGAGAATTGGAATAAGGAATAAAAACCGGTTTGATTTATTTATATAAAAACCATTTTTCAAGGGATTGTATGGAAATCCGATTTATTAGCAGGTGATTCCCGTTACATCCTATAACTTTGTAAATCTACTCATTTTGTATTTTACGGGGAATGCCTTCTTTAACGAACGTCAACACGAACACCTTACAACAATTACAAGCCGAACTGGAAGGGGCGTTGCACTGGGATGAGGTAATGCGCAGACTCTATGCAACCGATGCGTCGGCCTATCGGGAGTTGCCCCTAGCGGTAGCTATACCGAAAACAGAAAAAGATCTGGAAATTCTGATCCGTTTCGCCAACGATCGTGGGGTACCCTTGATACCTCGCACGGCTGGAACTTCGCTGGCGGGCCAAGTGGTGGGAAACGGGATTGTCGTTGATTTATCAAGGCACTTTAACAAAATTCTAGAAATTAATCCGGAAGAACGTTGGGCGAGGGTCCAGCCGGGGGTGATACGTGATGAATTAAATATGGCCTTGAAGCCATTTGGGCTTTATTTCGGACCGGAAACTTCGACAGCTAACCGCGCTATGATTGGGGGGATGGTAGGCAACAATTCATGTGGTTCCAATTCGGTTGTATACGGAAGTACCAGAGAGCACTTATTGGAAGTTAAAGCATTACTTTCGGATGGGACCAAGGCTGAGTTCAAATCGGTTACACCGGAAGAACTTCGCCAACTAGCTAGCGAAAAGTCGCCCTCACCTCTCCTCCAACGCATCTATCAAACGACCGACCAACTATTGTCGGATCCGTTCAACCAGGAAGAGATTCGGAAAAACTTCCCGAAACATACCATAGAAAGGCGTAATACCGGCTATGCCTTGGATATGCTGCTCGACTGTGCGCCTTATACGCCCGAGGGACCTTCATTTAATATGTGCCGACTCATTGCTGGCTCAGAGGGCACGCTTTGTCTATTAACGGAAATAAAGGTCAATCTCATTCCACCTCCCCCACCCTTCCAGGGGTTGGTATGTGCGCATTTTAATACCATTGATGAGGCTTTACGGGCAACGGTAGTCGCCCTTAATTATCACCCACAAGCCGTTGAATTGATCGATGGTTACATCCTCGAATGTGCTGCCAAAAATACAGAGCAACGGAAAAATGCATTTTTTGTTCAGTTCACTGAAGACGGTAGCTACCCCGCCATTTTGGTGGTGGATGTCTCGGCAGACTCCCCTGAACAAGTGCAAGACACAGCAGCAGCCCTTGAAAAAGACCTCCGTGCTAATGGACTGGGCTTTCATTTTCCCCTTCTTCTTAACGAGGATACCAAAAAGATCTGGTCGTTAAGAAAAGCGGGGCTAGGGCTATTGGCTAACATTCCGGGGGATGAAAAAGCAGTCGCTGTTATTGAAGATACAGCCGTTGATGTACATGATCAACCCAACTATATCCGTGATTTTAATGAGATTTTGAAAAAACACGGAATGTCTGCGGTGCACTACGCCCATGCCGGATCCGGCGAAATTCACCTTAGACCGATTATCAACCTCAAGACGAGAGAAGGGCATCGCCAGTTCCGAATGATTGCTGAAGAAATCGCTGATCTGGTCAAAAAATATGATGGCTCTTTATCGGGAGAACACGGAGATGGACGCTTAAGGGGTGAGTTTATTCCGAAGATGGTAGGGCAGCATAATTACGAACTGTTCCGAAAGATTAAAGCCACTTGGGATCCCAAGGGGATTTTCAACCCGGGAAAAATTACGGACACCCCGCCCATGGACCAGTTTCTACGGTATGAACCTGACCACGCCGTCCCAGAAATCCCTACATTTTTCCGTTTTGAAAACCAAACCATTCTACAGCATGCGGAGCAATGCAACGGTTCGGGCGATTGTCGAAAAACTCATTTGAGTGGTGGATCCATGTGCCCGAGTTACATGGCATCTCTCGACGAAAAGGACACGACCCGCGCCCGTGCAAATATCCTTCGTGAAATGTTAACACATTCCGATCATGTCAACCGATTTGATCACCCGGAGATCAAGGAGGTTTTTGATCTTTGTTTGTTGTGCAAAAGCTGTAAGAATGAGTGCCCTTCCAATGTGGATGTGGCTAAATTAAAGATGGAGTTTTTGCATCAATATCAGGAAATTCACGGTGTCCCGTTACGCTCCTGGTTGATTGCCAATGTCAATAGGCTTAATACCATTTTCACAGCCATTGCTCCCTGGGCATACAATATGGTTTTTAAAAACACGGCTTTGCGTCGTGTGGCCAACCGAATTGTGGGATTTCATCCCGACCGAACCATGCCCCTTTTGCATCGTCAAACCCTAAGGAGCTGGTTTAAAAAACAACCGGTAAAAAACCCAGCGGGTCCGAAAGTTTACTTCTTCTGCGATGAGTTTACCAACTTCAATGATGTTGAAATTGGCAAAAAAGCTATTCAAGTTTTGCAGAAGTTAGGGTATCAGGTGGTCATTCCTGATCATAGTCCCTCGGGTCGTCCGCAATTATCGAAAGGGTTACTCAAGGAAGCTAAGAAATTAGCCAATCGGAATGTTTCGTTATTGAAAGATCTGATCACCCGTGAAACCCCATTAATCGGTATAGAGCCCTCAGCGATTTTGACATTTCGGGACGAATATGCTGACTTGGTCGACGATTCTTTGGTTGAATCTGCCAAGTCTTTGGCCGTGAATTGCCTAATGTTCGATGAGTTTATAGCAAGGGAAATTGAAAATAAGAGGGTTTCTAAGGATGTATTTACGCAGGAAAAACGTTTGATAAAACTCCACGGACATTGTCAGCAAAAAGCGGTGTCCAGTGTCGTACACACGAAGAAGATTCTTTCATTCCCCGAAAATTATACGGTTCAATTGATTCCCTCCGGTTGTTGTGGCATGGCCGGTTCATTTGGCTATGAAAAAGAGCATTATGATTTATCGATGAAAATCGGTGAGTTGGTTCTTTTCCCGACGGTCCGGAATCAACCTGAAGAAGTAATCATCGCGGCACCCGGTACGAGTTGTCGTCATCAGATCCACGATGGAACGGGACGGACTGCCCTTCATCCGGCTGAAGTGCTATGGGAAGCGCTGCAATAAAAAAGTCTTTCTCCGGACTGCCGGAGAAAGACCTCACTAACTTGGTTATAGGATCAACTTGGCGTGTCAGCCGACTAATTCTGAATTAATAGCTACCACCGGCACCACCCCCACCAAAGCTACCT
>JBAYRB010000299.1:0-4392 GCA_041676905.1 Spirosomataceae bacterium | reverse complement strand
GCGCATGTTCAATTGCTGCTCCATTTCCCGAATATGTTTTGTAACGGCTGGCTGTGTGATATTTAACCGGGAAGCTGCCTTGGTGAAGCTGAGCTGTTGCGCTACTTCATAAAAAACACGAATGCGAAAATCGGATATCATCATATTTCCCGGGTTTAGGGGAAGAACGAACTTTTTTCTCGACAAACTTAAGCAATTTGCACTATACCCCTTTGCCAACCGTTCTATTGCGCTAAAACTGTATTTTATATATAGCCCTCCCTTACGAATTCATGGGGAAGAGAATTACGCCATTAAAAAAAATGGCCAGGTCTCCTCCGATAAAGGTCTGAACCTGGCTCATGGCATGATTAGTAATACGATAATTTAGGCAACTCAGTATTTACACTCAGTAGTATTCATATCGAAGTAAGTTCGAGCTGGTCGTTATTCCAATTCGATCTTAATTTCTACTTTACGATCGCCTGAAGTGGATATGATCACTGCATTTTCCGTCAAGCTAACCTTCCGCCAATTATGTGGATCCCGAGCAAAGGCTCCAGTTTGCACCTGGGTTAGTTGGTTACTACCTAATTTCCGGATTTGATTGACATGTTCATGACCTGCTAATATTAGCTTTAGAGAAGGGTGTTGTGTCAGCAAATCGTACAACTCACTGTCTACCATATTATCGCCTAAAGGTATGTGCATTAGTACTATTTCGGTATCCTCTTTCGACTCCGTGAGTTGTTCCTTCAGCCATTCCATCTGTACGCGATCCAGATAGGGCGGCTTACTTTTTTCAAGGTTTCCGGCTGAATTATAGGCGTTGTCGAGAAAAATAAGTCGGTACGGTCGTTTCCCGACGTTGAATTGGTGGCTGTAATGGGTTCCATTCCGAAATGCATCAGTGGATCGTGCCCAGGCTGCTCTTGCCTTTCCAGCACTGCGTTGAGATGAAAGCATGTTGGTGCCTCCCCAGGCGTAGGTTGCGATATCGTGGTTACCTGGATTGAGGTATATCTTGACCGGGTATTGGTTGATTAATTCTGCAAATTGTTCGATTTGATAATATTTAAATTTCCCCTCCGGAGTCGTGGCAGCATAAAAATCAATCATGTCGCCTGTGATTGCAACAAATCGTAAATCCCGCGACTTAGCCACGGAATCCAGGATGTTCTTAAGAGGTTCCTGTCCGAAACCATAGTGCTTTCGTCGGGAAATGATTTCCGGATGGTGCTGATCCAAATCGAATATGAGATGGGTGTCAGTAATGTGTAGAAACGATAAAGTGTCGCTTTGCGCTTTTGTTTCGTACGTAATGCAAAAGAGGGCTATGCCTAAGATGGAGGACAAAAAGATTTTTTTTCTCATAAGAAGGACTAGGTTTCGGAATATTGGAGCCCTCCCGGATAATTCCGAGAGGGCGGGAATTCTAAGGCTGGGGTTTAATTTCCAGGGTATCCGTCACTTTGCCTTGTTGATCTACCACTTCAATAAGCAGGCGATTTTGATCGGCGTTAGCTCTTAATAAGTGGCTATTTGAGTTCACCAAGACTGGAAATTTGTGATTATTGGGAGTGGGAGCTACTTTCATGTACCGGTGAAGGTGACCGCTAATCATGATCTGAGCGCCGGCCTCATTGAGCAAGGGTACAAATTTTCGCGCAATTTCCATTTCTCCGTGCCATCCACCGAAGGGAGGCATATGGCAAATGACTACCTTATAGGGCGCCGATTGGTACTCCGGACTTTTGAGTGCTTCTTTCAACCATTCTGCTTGCTCAGTCCTATAGAAATCCATATTGACAATCCCAGAATATTCAATATCTGAATCGGGTTTGTCTTCGCCACAATCTAACACCACAAAGCAGATAGGTCCTCTTCTAAACATATAGTAAAGCTGGCCTGTGGGGGTCGGGAAATATTCAGGAAACGGACTAGCGTATTGACCGCGCGTTTCATGATTACCCCGAGCGTAATACATGGGCGTTTCGGAGGCAAATACTTTAACACCGGTATCCATAAAATCGGTAAACATTTGATCTTCCGTCCGAAGGTCGTTGGCCATGTCCCCGTTGAAGAAAACCAGATCCGTCTTTTTGAAATCGAGCCGCCCCAATAGTTTTTCCATCACTTCATTTCTTCCGTGTATATCGTTGATCACCCCAAAGACAACTTCTTTTTGTTGAGGGTCACTCGTGGTAAACGACAGTGGTCGTTGACGATATACCCGGGTAGCTGCTACCCGTCCATAGGTTACATCGGCGCCAACATGTTTTGTAACTTCTTGGCTATATACGCGGTAACGATATTTGGTTCCTGGTTTAAGGCCCTTAAGGGTTACTTTATGCAAGGTGCTGATGTTCTTAAAACCATGACTACTAGCGAAGAATTTGGGTCTTTCGGTATAATAGAAATGAGTACTATCATCAGGGGCGAGTTCCACCCAGCCAATGGATGGTAATTCGGTGGTCCAAACGATAGTTACACCGGTATCATGCAGCCCTTGTAAATAAGGTCCGTGTGAAATGGTGAATTTTCCTTGCCCAAATACGGGTGTGATTAATAAACATATTGCAAAAATATAGGCCAATCTACGTTGAATAATCACCGCTAGAGCCGAGTTTAGGTTTAAAAATCGTTGCTTTTCCGATAAAGATTTCTTTGTCATGTTGGGTTCAAATTAAATTGTATCGTTAACACTATTGTTCATATTTTAAAATCAAGGCGAGGAGCGATTTTAGTCCAGCTATGCCAAAATATTTTTTCGTGGTCTTATATCAACTTGATTTGAAGTTCCCAAAATTAAAATCCTTTCATTCAAATCTTACTTTTCTAAACTCTGGGTCTAAAATTTTCATTTTTCCTGAGCCCATTCCAATAGCTTGGCGATAGGATTACTATTCTGCAGCAGATCTAATGGACTATTCATTTTGCCGTAATTCTGCTTGGTAATTTTATAGGCCTTATCGAACTCCGCTGCCGCAAGCAAATTCCCATTACTGTCCACCGGGTCAGATAACCATAGGCGACGGGGTGCCAAGGCAGCGGCGAGATCGGGTAGGTCGTAAGCTCTTAATGCCCCGGGAACCATACTGTAAACATAACGAGGCTGATAATATTCGTTTTCAACCACCGTCTGATAGGAGGCATACATACCCGCAATGGCGACCCTAGCAATACGAGGTTCGAACACGGCGGCATGAAGCAAGGAGGGGCCCATTTCAGCCCGAGCCATTCCCCATATTTCTTCATTGGGGGATTTTGCTTTGATCACATTTACCAGACGAATCAAATCCGCCGCATGCACACCTACAATGCTACGTCCGGTCTGGGCGGCCGTAAACCAAATGTTCAGCGAAACACCTTCAATGGCAGCGTCTCCCCTAAATCGATCTGACACCAGTTCACCAGTCCCGAGTAAATCAGGGGCTAATACGGTGATTCCCCCTCGGACTAAATCTTCCATTTCTCCCGCCGCTTCGGCGACTTTCCCTTCCGGATGTAAGTAAATGACGGTTTTGCCTATGGGTTGACGCGGTACAAACAATAAGTAAGGGACTGGATAGTCGCCTTCTCCTTCAATGAAATACTTTTCAATGACGTAGCCTTCTTTGGGGTATCGTCCGGTAAATACTGGTTCAGCATCTTTTGAGGGTGCTCGAAATCCGCTATATTTCCGAGCATTTTCAGTAATGTATTTCGAAAAATCAGGGTTGTTTTCACGAGCTTTCTCTAACTGTCGGATCCATTCCGCTGACGCTTTTTTATTGAGTGAAAAGACAGTTTCATAGGTAGGAAAGGAAGTAGCAATTTGCCCAGTCGGTGTCTTTTGCAATTCTTTTTCGGTCAGCCATTCCACTTTTTCTTCTTTAGGAGACCCTGGGAGATTTAAATGCTTCTGAAAAAATGCATACATCCCCTCTCGGATGTTTTGTTCGTAACCATGTTCGTAATCACCTTCGACCATAGCTACGTTTTCACCAGCGCCGAACAACTCATACACTTTTTTCACCCTTTTATACACATCGCGCGTACCACTAATGTTGAAAAAGTCGCGGGTAGTTGCCATAATAAGGGTCGGTTTAGGCGCACGAATTTCAATGAAATCCGCATGATCTATCCCTTCTTTCAAGCCATGATAAAAATTTTGCTCCCCGTCCTGTAGTCCGATGGATTCTATCAATCGCTTAAACCCGGTAATATATCCACTGGGTGCTGCAGCTACGACACGGTCGTCGAGCGCACCTATATAGGCCGCTTGCGTGCCCCCTCCCGACAATCCATGCACGCCTATTCGACTGGCATCAACCTCCTCTCTACTGACCAAATAATCAATTCCCCGAATTCCATCCCATACAAAATAACGGGCTGTGGAATGTCCGATAAGAAAAGATTGGACAGTCGGGT
>JBAYRB010000298.1:0-4393 GCA_041676905.1 Spirosomataceae bacterium | reverse complement strand
CAATTTGGGGGAATGGTTTAGTACTCATAGCCGATATCCATATGCCGAGTTTGATGGTCAGCGCTGTGTGTTAAAGAATTTCCGGTAGGAGAAGATGGAGAAAACCTTTTGGTTGATCTTAGAAAAATAGGATTGGCATCCTAGGTATGGGTCGTATTCGATATTAATCAAAATTCTTTCGTGGTACTTCGCCCGGATTGAGATAGTCCTGACGCGTGATATTCTCACGAGGTGCTTGGTTCAGCTCCTTTTGCCATTCTTTTCGCTTAAAGTCACCCTTTTTTACACTTTTAATAAAGTTTGCCCATGCAAAGGGATTTAGGAAGGGCATGGTGGTACTGAAGCCCCTGTTGGCATAGGATTCTCGTCCAAACAATTGTTGATCCATCGAATGGCGAAAATTGGTTTGCGCGTTATTCGGGACTAACATAGACATACGATTGATATAATCGGGGTCTGTGCTTTTGGCCAGTGCATCTCGATCGGCTTGATCGGGCAAGCGCATTTCCAAAAAGGCCTTTTTGAACTCTTCTTCTGTGCTATACGGCCAAACACGAACTTCTTGCAGCATTTGGACGTCCTCGCGCATGGCTATAATGGCCGAAAAAGTCTCTCCGTTAAAGCCTTTCGGAATTTTAAAATATTGGTTTTTATAACCTACATACGAAAAAACCAGGCTGTCGCCGGGAAATACGGGGACAACAAAATACCCGTCCGCATCGGCGATGGTACCTTTGCCCGCCTTCGGGATAATGATACTCGCCATGGGAAGACGTTCCTGATCAGCACCCACGACAATCCCCGTAAACATTATGGCCTTACGCTCTCCCTGACCCATAACTGATGGGCTGATTAGTACCGCTAGGCAAAGAAATATAAAGCTGATTAACAGACTTTTTCTCATTGTCATCTTCATTGTTTCCCCCTCATTCCCTTCTCCCTAAAGCAACACTACATATCGAACGGGGATTCAATATTAATATACCTTTTTTTTCAATAAGGCTACTCATAATCCTATAAAAGTAGCAGTTTACCTCCAAATTACCGAACGGATTACGAAAAAAGCTTGACAAAAGTGGCAATAAAAGGCATTGAAAGTAACAAACCATCAAAGCGATCGAGAAAGCCACCATGGCCGGGAATACTGTTCCCAGAGTCTTTAATCGAAATACTCCGTTTGAATAAGGACTCTACCAGGTCTCCATAAATTCCGGTTATAACGATAATCGCACCGATACAATACCACTGCCATGCCTGGTACGAGGTAAAGAAAATTCCGAGCAAAAAGGCAATCACCGCGGCGAATAAAGCACCCCCGATAGCGCCTTCCCATGACTTCTTCGGCGATACCCTTTCGAAAAGCTTTCTTTTTCCAAATTTAGTACCCGCAAAATAGCCTCCAATGTCGGAAGCCCAGAGTAAGAGCAAACTCCCTAATACGATCTGATAATTGTAAGTTCCTCCTTTTAACGCAATAACACTCAACAAAGCAAAGGGCAGTGCTACATAGATTAGACCTAAAAAGGTGAATCCGATATTCATAAAGGGTTTCAGATCGTTTTTCTTATACAATTTTATAAAGAAAATTAGCGACAATAGGGGGGACATGATAAAGTAATATTGCCCCGAAATCATACCCTTTTCGACAAAGAACGTGATCAAATTCAATACGACGCCACAGAGTGTACCGTAAGTGGAAAGAGGTTGATTCCCGTCCAGCCCCAATAATCGATAAAACTCATGTTGTGTAAATGCACATAAGATGCATACAAAGGCAAGAAAGGTTGCATCGCTATAGAGAACCATGGCCAGAATGATGAAAAAACCCACCAACGCGGCTATGACTCGCTGTTGCAAATTGCTTTTTTGTCTAATCCGTCGCATGCTGTTCGTCCAAAATTTTTCTAGCCAGGATTGCTTCTTCTTTAGGTACATAAACTTCAAATACACCCAACAAATAACTACTGTCCTTTTTATTTAGAATTACCGCGCTGATGTCGTTGCTCTCCAACAGCATACGGGTCAACTCCGCTTTGGAATTAACTTCTGTAACTAATATTTTGTCCCAATTTTCAAGCATTTTTAGTTGGTTTTACGACTCCCTCCTTTCGATTTTGGTTACGTTGGACTCGACTCAGGTGAAGCTTTGTAGATAATACGTAGTAACCAAATCGACACCACTAACGAAAGCAACGAAAGTCCCAATGGTATAGACTCGGTAGATGAAATGTCGATATTTATTAATTTTTGACGATTTGCCCACATCAACAAAACGGTAAAGGCATTGTTCACAAAATGGGCAAATATGGCCATACCCACTCTTCCAGTCCAAAAGTAGAGGTATCCGAATAAGGCACCTAAGAGGAGGCGGGGAAGAAACCCGTAAAATTGGAAATGAATGGCACTAAAAATGGCAGCACTAACCCATATAGCCAAATGGATATTGGCCCAATGTTCGGCTAATTTGCGTTGTAAAATTCCTCTAAATAAAATTTCTTCTCCAATTGCAGGTATGACGGCTATGACCAGGATGGCGATCACTAGTTCTCCCATGGAGTTAAACGACATGAGAAACTCGGTTAATCGGGCGAGTGCCGATTCGTTTTCTTTCATCCATTGCTCCACACCCGACAACCCTTCGGGTAATTTCATGGATTCATTCCACTCGGCCATCAAGCCTGTGAAGGGCATTAGTACGATGGTAAGAAAAAAAATAGGCACGAGTTCTTTCCAGGAGTCGCGTGTTTCAAGATAAAACGCACGTGTATTTTTACGTTCGACCCAACGCCAAAATAACAAGGACGGTAAAAGAAAGGTGAATACGTGAGATACAGCCTGTACGAGCATAATTTTCCCCCACGACCCCTCCGCATTCACATCGAATAAGTCAAGGTTCAATAGGAAGTCCCCATCACCCCAGATGAGCGACACGAGGGTCACACTGAGGATACTTCCGATGGCCATACCCACTAGTATGAACCCAAAAAGCGTTAATAGGGAACTCCAAGTACCTTGTACCAGGGGCTGTTTGGAAGGAAGGTGCGTTTCTGCCATAATTCCCGTAAATTTACGTCAAAATTTAACAGTAAGTGCTTTGGACGTTGTTTCGTGTGTATTAATCCAGCAAAAATGCCAAATATAGGAAATATAACCTTTCATGACTTTCCCTTGTTATTAGCGCCCATGGAGGATGTGAGCGACCCTCCTTTTCGCGCGGTTTGCAAGGAAAATGGTGCAGATTTGATGTATACGGAGTTTATTTCTTCCGAAGGGTTGATCAGGGATGCCGCTCAAAGTGTTAAAAAGTTGGATATTTTTGAATATGAACGACCGATTGGTATTCAACTTTTTGGAAGCGACATTGAAACCATGCGTTCTTGTACTGAAATCGCTACGGCGGCAGGCCCCGACTTGATCGATATCAATTATGGATGTCCCGTGAAAAACGTAGCTTGTAGAGGTGCAGGGGCTGCCCTTTTACAAGATATTCCCAAAATGGTTAAAATGACGGAAGCCGTCGTTAAGGCAACCCATTTGCCGGTAACCGTTAAGACACGGCTAGGTTGGGATACCAACACCCTCAATGTCCTCGAGGTTGCAGAACGATTACAAGATATCGGCATCAAGGCGTTGACCGTGCACGGAAGAACACGTATTCAAATGTATAAGGGTGAGGCGGATTGGACCTTGATTGGCAAAATCAAGGAAAACCCACGAATTACAATTCCCATATTTGGAAACGGGGATATCGATTCTCCTGAAAAAGCAGTTGAATATCGTGACCGATATGGCGTGGATGGGATCATGATTGGCCGAGCGTCCATTGGAAACCCCTGGATATTCAACCAAATTAAGCATTACATGAAGACCGGGACTCATTTGCCGCCGCCCAGTATCGAAGACCGGGTTAACGCTTGCCGTAAGCATTTGACTTTTTCAGTGCGATGGAAAGGGGACATAACCGGACTGCTTGAAATGCGTAGGCATTATTCAAATTATTTCAAAGGGCTGGAGAATTTTAAACCGTTTCGAATGCGTCTTGTACAAAGATTATCATTGGAAGAAATCCAGTCTATTTTGGAAGAAATTATCTATACTTATCAAGTTGAACAAGATCTGATTGCATCGGATATACATTAAAAACATTGACCATAGGCTAAAGAAGGGCTTGTTTTTGTTTGTATTTTCGCAGAGTCGGGTTTATTATTGCCACGTCAATTGCTAAAAACAGTTTTATGGCGCAGATCGCTTACCAACGTATATTATTAAAACTCAGCGGAGAAGCTCTAAACGGGGGAGATAAGACACAAGTTATAGATTTCAACATTCTGGAAAAATATGCGCTGGAAGTGAAGAGCGCGGTAGATCTGGGCGTACAGGTGGCGACTGTCAT
>JBAYRB010000297.1:0-4405 GCA_041676905.1 Spirosomataceae bacterium | reverse complement strand
TAAGAAGATAGCTTCTATGGCCGGAGGGGTGAGCAGCCCTTTGTTATTAGAGATTAACCTTTCTAAAATTTCTTTTTCCCTTTCGGGTCGGTATATCACACTTCTCTCCGCTTGTTTCAAAAGCCCTACCTCTCTCACCAGCTCCATTCGCTTGTTGAGCAAGACCAGTAGCTCGTCGTCTATAGCGTCGATCTTTTCTCGGATTTGCTTTAATTTCACGTTTTATACTACTTTATTAAATTGAGCTCACCTTTTTTTGACGCTGTTCCCTTAGGCAGCGCCGATAAGTTCTTCGGTATTTTTCTCGATTCGAAGATTTTCGATAATATTCCGTTGGCGGTCAGGGGTATTTTTACCCATATAATATTCAAGGATCTTCGCTATCGAATCGGTCTTGTCGAGGAAGATGGGCTCTAGTCTCATGTCTTCACCGATAAACTTCCCAAATTCTTCGGGAGAAATTTCACCCAGTCCTTTAAAACGGGTGATTTCGGGTTTTCCTCCCAATTTTTCGATAGCCGCTTTTTTCTCGGCTTCTGAATAACAATAAATCGTTTCTTTCTTGTTTCTCACCCGGAAAAGGGGTGTTTCCAAAATGAAAAGGTGCCCATTTCGGACCAGGTCAGGGAAAAACTGCAAAAAGAAGGTCATTAGCAGGAGCCGGATATGCATTCCGTCGACATCGGCGTCGGTTGCGATCACAATCCGGTTATAGCGTAAGCCCTCCATACCTCCCTCTATATCAAGGGCGTGTTGTAGCAGGTTAAATTCCTCATTCTCGTAAACCACCTTTTTTGTTAAACCATAGCAATTCAAGGGTTTACCTCTTAAACTAAAAACTGCTTGCGTATTTACGTCTCTTGATTTCGTGATCGAACCACTTGCCGAATCCCCCTCCGTCAGAAATAGGGTCGTCATTTTATGGAGTTCATTTTTTTCATCGGTGAAATGAATCCGACAGTCCCTCAATTTTCGATTGTGAAGGTTGGCTTTCTTAGCGCGTTCATTAGCGAGTTTTTTAATACCTGCTAATTCCTTTCGCTCCCGTTCCGACTGCTCTATCCGTTTTTTGATCGCATCCCTAATTTCTGGATGCATGTGTAAATAGTTGTCGAGTCGTTCTTTTAAAAAATCATTGACAAAGGTCCTAACGGTTGTGCTGGATGGATCGGGACTGATGGTTGTGGACCCCAGTTTAGTTTTCGTCTGGGATTCAAATACGGGCTCCTGCACCCGGATCGCGATGGCAGCCACAATAGACGATCGAACATCTTCGGGTGCATAATCTTTACCGAAATGCTCCCGTATCGTTCTGACCACGGCTTCCCTGAATGCTGCTAGATGCGTACCCCCTTGCGTCGTATATTGTCCGTTCACAAAGGAGTAGTATTCCTCCCCATATTGATTTCCGTGGGTGAGGGCAATCTCGATGTCGTCGCCTTTCAGATGTATAATGGGGTATCGAATCGCTTCGGCGTCCGTCTTATTTTGCATAAGGTCGAGCAGACCATTTTGCGAGAAATATTTTTGCCCATTGAAATTAATGGTAAGGCCCGCGTTTAAATAACAGTAATTCCAGATCATATTCTGAAGGTACTGTGGGATATAGCGGAAATTTTTGAAGACGGTATTGTCAGGCTCAAATACGATATGCGTTCCGTTGCGTAGAGAGGAAGATTCCTCTCCCGACTCGCGAATCAATTCTCCTTGCGAAAATTCAGCCCATTTTGTTTTACCGTCTCGTATGGATTGAACCTTAAAATAACTTGAGAGGGCATTGACTGCTTTGGTACCTACCCCATTGAGTCCGACTGACTTCTGAAACGCACCCGAATCGTATTTCCCGCCCGTATTGATTTTAGATACACAGTCGATGACCTTACCAAGGGGTATTCCTCGACCGTAGTCCCTTACTTCGACCCGATGTTCAGATATCTTTAGATCGATTACTTTACCATACCCCATCATATGTTCGTCGATGGAGTTATCGATTATTTCCTTCACCAGCACATAGATACCGTCGTCGACAGAGGCACCGTCTCCTAACTTCCCAATATACATCCCCGGTCTAAGACGGATATGCTCCTTCCAATCGAGGGATCTAATACTATCGTCATCGTACCTCACCTGCTTACTTTCTGCCATAATCGAAAATATCTGCCTGACTATATAATTATACTCTTGACCGTTTGTAAAATAACCCGGTTGACTATTTTACCGCCGCAAAATAATAAGGAGTACCCTCCGGAAAACAAAGGAATCCTTTAAAAATAGGAAAAATCTAATTTACTTTGTCGAACCGAAAAATAGCTAAGTCTTCAAATATACAGGTATATTTATTCATTTCGTTAATAGCAAAGTCCGATTCTTATAACCACACTGGTCTCTTAAATTGTTTAGATACGATTCTAACCTTTTGTTATGTTAGCAGCAATAAAGCGAAGTTTCCTCCTATTAAGTTATGGAATTATCTGTATGAGCCTGTTGGCAACCGTTACGGTTTCGGCTCAGGTTGGCATTCCGGGTGGAGTACCTTCCGGACAGTCCATTCCCGTCTCTGGTCAGGGGATTCCTGGAGGTAATGCTTTACCACCGGGGGCGGATACAGGAAACGTCACCAATCAGCAGGGGACCAACACCGGCAACCAGAATATTCAAGGGCAGGATTCCAGCCAAAACAAACTCATTCCACCCAACGCATCGAACGATACCATTTCCCCAGCGGATTCGGCTGCTGCTGCTTTACAGGAATTTCGGAATAAAATATTTGGTCATAAACAATTCTCGCAAACTGCCTTTAATCCGCTCTCGAATCAACCCATTGCAACTCCGGTAAGCTATGTGGTAGGGCCAGGCGACCAGCTGGAGATATCCATTTATGGGAATACCCAACAACCTCCACAAACGGTTACCGTTAACCGAGACGGATACATTTCGCTCCCACGTATAGGCAATGTATATGTACTGGGAAAAAATATCGATGAGATTACTAAAATTTTAATTGGACGGTATGCGCCCTACAATCCCCACTTGCTGGGTCAAGGAGGAGCCCCACCTCGATCGACCCTGAAGGTGTCTTTAACGGAGGTTCGTGCGGTTCAAGTATACGTAACCGGAGAGGTTATGTTCCCTGCCGCTTACGAATTGACTTCCTTACACACTGCCTTCAACGCCTTATATCTAGCCGGGGGGCCGAACGAAATCGGTACATTCCGCGATATAAAAGTGGTTCGAAACAACGAAGAAATCGCTACCATCGATACCTATGAATATTTCATGACGGGGAAATTAAGTAACAATGTACTCGTTCAAGATAATGACCGCATCGTAGTCGGATATTATAAAACTAGGGTAGAAATTGAAGGGAATATCAAGAAACCTGGAATATATGAATTAAAGGATGGTGAAACCTTGTCTGATCTTTTCCGTTTCGCAGGAGGGTTTACGGACGATGCCTATCGTGCCCAGTATAGGATATTGCGCTATACCTCCAAAGAGCGGAAAATCATCGACGTCAACGAACATGAAGCGGAAGGTTTTGAATTAAAATCGGGTGATTTGATAACGATTAGTCCGGTGCTTGACCGTTTTGAAAATATGATCACCATCGAAGGTGCGATCATGCGGCCGGGAGATTACTCTTTGGAAAATAATCCAACCTTGAAAAAACTCATTGAGACTGTTCAAGGCCTACGTGAGGATGCGTTTCCAGGTAGGGTTCAGATCAGTCGGACACGACCTGACCAAAGTATAGAGAACCTCTCCGTCAATTTGAGCGGAATTCTCAACGGACAGATCCCTGATCTACAACTACAGCGATTGGACGTTATTCACGTACCGTCCATTTATGAAATGACTGAACAAGCTACGGTGTCGATAACCGGTGAGGTTAATAATCGTGCTTTTGGGGAAAACAACGGTGTTTTCCCATATATAGCTAATATGACCTTGGAGGATTTGATTGTCAAAGCCGATGGCTTGAAGGAGTCGGCTGACTTAAATAATATACAGATTTCCCGCCGCAAAAGGGATGTCGATGCTAAATTCGCGGATGCGCAAATTGCCGAAGTATTTACGGTAAGTCTTAACAAAGACCTGAGCATTCGAGCGGATGAAATCGTTCTTTGGCCTTTTGACGAAGTCATTGTAGGGAAATCCCCTGCATACAAAGAACAACAATATGTTAGGGTGGAAGGCGATGGTGTACTTCGTGAAGGTACCTATCCCATCATTAACCGCAACGATAAAATCAGTGATATCGTAAGGAGAGCGGGAGGGCTGACTGAGTTGGCTTATCTTCCGGGTGCAACGCTGCTCCGCACCTCGGTATTGCCGGACGCTGACGCACTTGAAGCCGCTGAAGCGGAAGCTTCCATTACACAAGGACTGTTATCAGGTACGGGCG
>JBAYRB010000296.1:0-4428 GCA_041676905.1 Spirosomataceae bacterium | reverse complement strand
TGGAAAACCATGAGTATCCCAAAAGTTGTAAATAGCCCCAATACCGCCTGTTTCTCCGTTTTGTAGAACCGTGTGAAATCCGACATCACCGTATTGGCGTGAAGCCACCCCCCTGCGGCCGTGGTAAATACCATAAATACCGATGCTGAAGTTGCAGGCGAAGTAGCTATTATGTTCTTTAATCCCCCTCCTACGTCTAACGCTCCCCAAAATGTTGTGATCAAAACAAAGATCAGGGCGGGCGCAGCCAAGTAGTCAACGTAGGCGATCCAGCGCATTGTCTTGTAGGCAGGTAAAAAGAAGATAAATGCCATGGTCAGTGTAATTAACCAATACAATACGCCATTCGAAGAAACGGTAATACCGAACATTTCTACAAATGCATCCCGCGTAATATTTAAAATAACCGCGAACCAGACTACCGTGGTGATAGACATGATAAAATTGGGGAGAATCACCCCGATATCTCCGTACGAAAAACGGAAGATCATAGCACTGGTAAATCCCGTCCGAGTGCCTATAAGCCCCACCGCAATGGCTAAACAGGTATTGAATACACCCGCCATTGCAATGACCAACATGGCGTCCCAAAAAGCCAACTGACTTCCAACAAGTCCGCCGACAAGTAAACTGGAAACGGTTAAAACGAGCCCCCAAATGATGAAGGTATTGCTCCAAAAACCCAGTTTTTTTGAATCAGGTAGTCTTGATCGAACGGCGTCACCCCGCTCGGCTGTCGCTTCATTTACGTTTTCCATTAGGTAATAGGTTAAGGATTTAGGTTTAGAATATTAGGTTTTAATAATCGAATTTTCGTGGTAACCTTGACTCTTTCCGAAGTCTAAACAATCTCCCCATGGCATAATACCCTCGGACGCCCCGGCAGCTCGTAAACTAGTGGCTGCTACACATACGCCTGACTGCAGTGATTCTTGAATAGGCCAGTCATTATGAAGTGCGCCTAAGACTCCTGCCGCAAACGCGTCCCCGGCTCCCACTGTGCCGCGTACTTCATCCACATGTATTGAGTGCTGCAGCCAGTATTCTCCGTGGGGATTAAAGGCCAGAGCTCCTAAGGGAAAATGTATGATCACCCAACGGCGTACACCTTTTTGTAAAATCCGGCGCGCTGCCTCCTGAGCTTGACTCAGCACAACATTACCGTTTTGATTCAGGAGGCTCACCCCCGTAAGTCGCTCAACCTCAAACTCATTCAAAAACAATATATCTATAAAATTCAAGGAGGAGGCAACTATACTCATATATCGATCGGATTGTTCACTTACTAAGTCGACCGAAGTAATCAACCCATTTTGTTGGGCTGCTTCCAACACCCGCGAGGCACCACTTCGACCCGTTTCATCCACATGGTCTAACTGATCTAACAATAAGAGATAGCCGAGATGAAAGAACTTCGCCCGAGTCGTAGAAAAATCAAAGTCACTAATATCCAAATGAGCGCTCGCACCCCGGTGATGAAAAAAGGTCCGTTTGCCCGTCGAAGCGACCGTCATAACGTCGGTATAAGAAGTTCCTTTCCCATGAAGTGTCCGGATTTGCTGACTTTCAATGCCATAGTTCTCACAAACTCGAAGTAGCTCTCGGCCTGCTTCATCATCACCTACCAGACCGATCCCTTCCAAGGGGAAATCGACCTGCATTTTACGAAGCGCCTTCAAAACATTACAGGGAGCTCCACCGGTGTCCATTTTCTCTCCCAATATGTTAGCCAACGCATTTTCCGACGGATAGGTATCGATCAATTTAATATAATCAACTATCCAATTCCCACCCGCAATTATTCCGTTTCGGGGTAAACTACACATTGTTTAATACGTAATAGAGACGGTAGTCCCGGTGAGATGTGATTTTAAAGCGGCATCAAATAGGCTATGTGCACTGACGACTTCTTCCGGTGTGAGACAATGAAATTGGTCCTCCAATTGCCCTTCTCGTTCTACAAAATAAGCGGCAAGCATCTGCATAAAACCATCCGAAAAACCCGGTTCAAAGATCTTCCCCGTAACGGTGGGAAAGGGTACTTCAAAACCTAAATCCGTGCGTTGCCATACCTGATCTTTCCCCCGTCGGAAGGTCCAGAGGGCTTTGGTATCCTTGGTATTGTACCTTACACCCCCCTCGGTTCCATTTATTTCTATTAACCATGAGTTGGTTTCCCCTGGACTTAATCTTTTCATCTCGATTAGTAGCGGTACCTTTTCTGCATCGGTTGAAAAGGTGGTTAGAAGCGTAGCGTTATTCCAGGTGTCAGCTATTGCCCTTCCTCCTTTACCATCAGGACGTTCCGTTATAATTTTTTGTAGTATAGCAAATACCTGTTCGGGCTTCCATCCCAACCGTAAGGGGATATGCATTACGTGCATTCCTAAATCGGCCATCACCCCGATCTCTCCACAATAGGGAACCTGTCTTTTCCAATTTACAGGCTTCTCCGGATCCAGATCGCTGGAATGTAAAAATGCTACTTTGACATCAAGTACCTGGCCAATTCGCCCCGATTGCACCTCATCTATGACCCGTTGAGGACCGGGAAGAAAGGGCATTTCGGATACACACCGAACGAATCGTCCCTTTTGCGCCGCTTGTGCACAAATTTCCCTAGCTGCTGCTAAATCAATCCCGAATGGCTTCTCGCCCAAAAGGTCTTTGCCAGCCTCTAATACTTCTACATAATAATCGCGATGTAAATGATGGGGTAAAGCGACATAAACGACTTCAATATCTTCCCTTGAGAGTAGTTCCTTATAGTCGGTCGTTAGAAGTTCTACCGTGTGGATTTGACGGTACCATTCAAGTGCTTGAGGATTTAGGTCACATACTGCGGTTAACTCCACCTTTACAGGGAAGTCACTCAACGCAAACCATCTGCCAAACGCACTCGCTACTTCTTTGCCCATCAACCCCCCTCCGATGATACCTACCTTTACTGTTTTCATATCGAATCGATCTTGGGCTTCCCGTATGAAAGCCGATTTAAGACTGGCTTTGAATCATACCGATAACATCCTTGGGATGGGCGTCATCATGCACTATGGCCATTAGCGCTCGCGTCATTCCGCCAGGATCAAGGTGTTGAACGACATTCCTTCCGTAGACAATCCCCTTTGCGCCCTGCTTCATTAAGCGGTAGGTCCGATCCAGCAATTCTCCGTCAGGGGCTCTACCACCACCGCGGACTAACACGGGGACATCGCCAGCCAGCTCTATAACCTTATGATATTCTTCAGGATCGTCGGTAGGATCGGCTTTGATTAGATCAGCCCCCAATTCCACGGCTTGCCGGACCATAGGCGAAATGAGTTTTATGTTTCCGTCAACCATGTAACCACCCGCTTCGTGATTGGGACGAAAAACGAGAGGTTCGATCATTAAGGGCATTGAATAATGATCACATAATGGCTTGAGTTTAAGTATGTTTTGGATACACTGATCGGTCACTTCCGGAGCGCCGGGGATGCGAAATAGATTCACAACTACGCAAGTTGCATCGAGACGTAGAGCTTGAAGTACCGGTTCTTCGATCATCCTGCTATAGAGTACTTCCGGTAAATCCGCCCCGTATACATTAGCGACATCAGTCCGCAGAACTAGGGCGGGTTTGTCTTTACCCGGCACAGACTGCAAATGGCGTGCTTGTCCGACGGTCAGCTGGATGGCGTCGGGAGCAGCTTCAATCAGGATACGGACAGATTCCGCAATGTTTTCGATTCCCGATAGAAACGAGTATTCGCAAAAAAAGCCGTGATCGATAGCGATATCAAAACATTTGCCTGAATTTTTATTAAAGAGCCGATTTAATCTGCTTTGTTTCATATCAAAATGATGTGTTAAATGAATAAAATTTGAAAAGGATCTGCCCCCAACCTTAGAGCACTTTTGCTAATTCTTCAGCGATACTTACTTTTCTGCCCGATTCCATCTTACTTACATCTGCGGCATGCATGAAAGCATAAAGCTCAAGGGTTTCCTCGGGTTTCACCGGCATTTGCCCGGTGCTGAAAAATGTCAAAATAGCATCAACAAGGCCTTCATAACCGTCAAATTTCCCAATTTCGACGATGCCGTCATTCCCAAATACGGTACCTCCAAAACCGACCTTTCCTGCACGAATACCTCTGAAAACGCCGGTTCTCCCATCTTTCCATACCCCCGTTACTACATCGGTTTCAGGTGAATAAACCCTCGATACGTATTCGCAACCGGGCCCCATCACGGTGTACAAGAGTTCGATACCGTGAATACCGTCCCAGAATAAATCGGTATGGCTCTTTTGTAAGGGTGCGGGTCCGAAAGTCAGGGCACCATTTACCCTCCCTACTGCCCCCTGGGCAATCGATTGAGCTTTTTGTACATAACGTAAAGCGGAGGAAGTAAACACCGGAACCTGGTATTTGGCAGCCTCTTTGA
>JBAYRB010000295.1:0-4432 GCA_041676905.1 Spirosomataceae bacterium | reverse complement strand
TCATAAAGGCAGCGTCGGCAGAGCCTCCTCCTAAACCTGCTCCAATCGGGATGGTTTTCAAGAGGTAAATTGAAAGCGGGGGAATGGAATAGTCCTGGCTGACTAATCGGAGTGCTTTGGTTACTAAATTATCCTGATCGGGTGAAAGATTTTGTCCTCTGACCTGAAATGAATTTTCGGAAGCCGGAACAATTTCGAGGGCATCACAAAGGTTGATGGGGTAAAAACAGGACGAAATGTCGTGGTATCCATCCGTTCGTTTTCGTAGGATATTTAGGCCAATGTTGATTTTAGCATTCGGAAAACAGATCACTTTTATTTTCCTTTAGGGTTAATCCCAATTCCAGTCATTACCTAGCTTTAGTGCATCCTTAAGACCTTGATTAACCATCAAGTCCCGGGTTTCGGACGGTGACAATCTTTTTGCGGGCAGATGTTGACTGGTTGACAATGCGTAAAGGTACATTGAAGCAATTCGGACCGTTTTTTCCACTTCTTCCTTATTCACTAAATCGAAATAATCACAGTCGGCGTGATAACATTGTAGAGCCTTAGGCGGTAAAGTGCCAGAAAAGGCCATAACCGGAATTCCATTTAACATAAAGGGCTGATGATCACTGTGAAGTCCGGCTGCACCATTAAACTTATTTTCGTAGGTCGTGTCGATTTGTGCTGCGATACTTCCGATGTTCTTCAAAAACGTCTCCGCCTCGGTACGGCCATAGGCAATGGTGCCGTTGGGGTTGTTGGTCATGTCGAGGTTGATCATATACGCGACTTGGTCGAGTTGCTTCTTACGTTTTAGTTCATTTACGTAATGCCGGGAACCTAATAGCCCTTGCTCCTCACCCATAAAGAGAACGAATTCAATGGTTTTTTCAGGTTTGAAGTTAAGTTTCTGAAAGGTTCTAGCGATGTCGATTACTGCAAAAGAACCGATGCCGTTGTCGATGGCACCTTGCGCTAAATCCCAGGAGTCGAGGTGACCGCCGATGACGATGGTTTCCTTCGATTTCCCTTTCATTGTGGCAATGATATTTCGAGCTTGCACCTTCCGTGACTGATTGCTCATTTCGATTTCAGCGACCATTGGACTTTCTTCTTGAGCCCAAAGTCGGATTTCCTTACCACTTTGATTGGAGATACAAACGGCCGGTATGGCAATTAGTGAGCCATCTACGGAAGCTGTACCTGTTAGCAATATGTCACCTGGGGCACTATTGATAAAAATGATACCTATGGCTCCGTAGCGTATGGCTAGTGCTGTCTTCTGAGAGCGATGGATGTTTTTTTTACCCGGGGCACCGACCAATCCCAGATTGGTTAGCACAACTTTCCCTTTAATTTTCTCGTCTAATTTTTGAAAATCTTCTTCGAGCCCATTGCCCACATCAATGATTTCTCCTTTGATTTGAGCTGATGATGGCGTATGTGCTAATGCTACAACGGGTACTTCACGATAATTGTCACTGTTCCCAGGGGCAATGCTTAGAGTCACCGTATCTCGGGTCCAGGCTTCGACTTCAAAGGGTTGAAAACTTACATTTTTGAACCCGTAGGTTTTAAAGAGTTGATAGGCGAATTCCTCGGCTTTTTTGCCGTTTTCACTTCCTGTAAGACGATGGCCGATGGTTTTGACCGCTTCCTGGAGGGTTTCGTAGACTTTAGAGTGGTTTCTAACCTCAAAGTCGATTTTTCTGAAAACGTCTTCGTGCTGAGCTTCCAGATTCAGAGGGAACGCAATGATAAAAGCAAGTAAAGTTCTCTTCATACAAACGATTACCAACAGCTAAAAAATGGAGAAAGGTATGGATATGACTATAATATACGAATTAATAAATAAATTTCCCGTGTTCGCTCTCGATTGTAACTTGTTTTTGATGATAGGGTTCAACATGGCCGATGATCTGTGCCTCAATCCCGAACGACGTCGCTATTTCAATAGCGCGCAGTGCCGCTTTTTCAGGAAGGTAAAGTTCCAGCCGATGCCCCATATTAAAGACCTTATACATTTCAGCCCAGCTCGTATTGCTTTGGCTTTGTATAAGACGGAAAAGGGGAGGAGTTGGTAACAGGTTATTCTTTATGATGTGGAGATTTTCAATAAAATGAAGCACCTTGGTTTGGGCACCCCCACTGCAGTGGACCATCCCATGTACATCGGCTCGATGTTCCTCCAAAAAAGCTTTTACAAAGGGGGCATAGGTGCGAGTGGGTGACAGGATTAATTTACCCACGTTTAGGGGCGTTCCTTCAACCGGGTCTGTTAGTTTTTTTGAACCCGAGTAGATTAGATCGGTATTAACTTCGGGGTCATAGGTTTCCGGATACTGGGTTGCGAGGTACTTACCTAACACGTCATGGCGTGCTGAGGTCAAGCCATTACTACCCATTCCTCCATTATATTCTTTTTCATAGGTTGCCTGACCGTAGGATGCTAACCCTACAATTACATCCCCTGCCTGGATACGACCGTTGTCAATGACATCGCTTCTTTTCATTCGAGCAATGACAGTACTATTTACGGTGATGGTTCGTACCAGGTCGCCGACATCTGCCGTTTCACCACCAGTACTATGGATATCAACACCATGACTTCTTAGCATTTCAAGTACCTCTTCCGTACCCATGATGATTTCGGCGATGACTTCACCGGGAATCTTGTTCTTATTACGGTCGATAGTAGAAGACAACAACATCGGACCCGTGGATCCAACACAGAGAAGGTCGTCGGTATTCATGACGATGGCATCTTGGGCAATACCTCGCCAGACGGAAAGGTCATTGGTTTCTTTCCAATACAAATAGGCGAGCGATGTTTTTGTTCCAGCCCCATCGGCATGCATAATCGTGCAATACTCCGGATCGTTGGTAAGAGTGTCCGCAGTTATTTTGCAGAAAGCCTTTGGGAATAGCCCCTTATCGAGCTTTTCAATCGCCTTATGAACATCTTCTTTTGAGGCTGAAACGCCTCTTTGCATATATCGGTCAGTCATTTTTGATAAACCTAGTTTATTCGGCAATAAAGGTACGAACCAAAATCACAGTCTAAATCGGACTCATCTAATTTAGAAACAATCCGTTCGGACTTTTGAGCATTCGGTCGTTTTAGAACTTTTGTAATGCCTGTTCTTGCTCACTTTTGAATGCCAGGTCGATCACCCGCGTGGTGCGAAGTATTTCGTCAGGCTTTACAGCGGGTTCTGCGCCTTTTACAATGACATCGTAGACATTTTGGTAGAATGGTGTGTAATTGCCCAATTCACTTTTTACGATGCCGGTATAGGCGTCTGAATACAACGTACCCCACCGATCTTCTGGTTCCAACCCCCAGTTGTCGCCGACAGGTAATTGATTGAGTCGCAAAGTTTCTTCCTGAACATCCAATCCCCCTTTGATGAAAGAGCCAGTGGTACCATGAATCAAGTAGCGGGGATGGTTGTAATAGATGGACAAACTGGACTTGAGGGTCACGCACTTGTCGGGATAGCCTAATTGTATGCTGAAATAATCATCGATATCGCTATTATCGCGAACGGTTTTGACCACAGCCGTTACCGACTCAGGCGTACCGAAAAGGACCAAGGCTTGGTCAATTAAATGCGGACCGAGATTAAAGACATTGCCAGCTCCGACACCTCCCTGTTCCTTCCAAGTATTTTTTACGGGGACTGGGCGATAGCGATCATAGCGACTCTCAAACTCAACCACCCTACCGATTTTACCCTCCGCTATAATTTTTTGTACCGTGAGGAAGTCGGAATCCCACCGACGATTTTGGTATGCTGTCGCCAATAATCCTTTTTTCTTAGCCAAATCGAAAATTTCAGCGGCTTCGGCTTCGTTGGTGGTAAAAGGTTTCTCAATAACAATATGCTTGCCCTTATTTAAGGCTTTGAGTGCATATTCGTAGTGAGTTTCGTTGGGAGTACATATAAAAACTACATCGATTTCTTTGTCGTCTAAGAGACTTTCTATCGAACGGTGGTTTTCAATCGCTGGATCGAATTGTTGAGCATCATTTTTGCTTCTCTCCACAACTCCTTTCAAACGGAACCCATCGATAACGGAGAGGAATGGGGCATGGAAATACCTTCCTGATAAGCCAAAGCCTATCAAACCGACATTAACAATCTTCGTAGGCATATAAAGTAAATAACGGTTGGTTTAACAGGTTAACAAAGGGTAAAAATAGTCAACCTAATGAAACAAACCGTTATTTGTGACTCCAATCGTTACTTATCGGCTGGAGAACGTTGTTTTTTTCTTAATGTTTGATAAATCGTTGGGTATAACGAGTGCCATCCGGTTGGTCGATCGTAATAAAATAAATTCCGGCCGGAAGATGACCCACCTGAATTTCACGTTTGTTACGAACCAGATTACCGTCAAAAACGATTTGGCCTAAGCTACTTACGATTTTGACGACCCC
>JBAYRB010000294.1:0-4437 GCA_041676905.1 Spirosomataceae bacterium | reverse complement strand
GCATTAAACAACCGACTCGCTTTTACTATCGAATACTTCACACGTTACACCGAAGATATGGTTGGGCCTGCTCCCCAACTTCCAAAAGTGCTTGGAACGAGCGTTCCTACTACTAACAACACGGATATGAAATCCTACGGGTTTGAAAGCGAGATTAGCTGGAATGATCGCTTACCAAGTGGTTTCGGTTATAAAGCCAAATTTCTGGTTGCCGATGCACAAAGCGTGGTCTTACGGTATCCTAATCCTACACAAAATTTCTGGACCTATCTCGCTGGGCAAAAGCTGGGAAATATTTGGGGCTTCACTACGATTGGCATAGCCAAAACCCAGGAAGAGATGGACGCTCATTTGGAAACCTTGCCCAATGGAGGACAACAATATCTGGGTAGTAACTGGAGCGCCGGCGATATCATGTATAAAGATATTAACGGAGATGGACGAATAGATGGCGGAACCGGTACCCTTGATAATCCGGGCGATTATTCGGTGATAGGTAATTCAACACCCCGTTTCCGATTCGGTCTGGACCTTAGCGCTGACTGGAAAGGCTTTGATTTTAGAGCTTTCTTCCAAGGGGTGATGAAGAGAGATTACTTTAACGGAGGTTATAACTTCTGGGGAGCCGGACCTAATGTTTGGTGGTCGACAGCCTATATACCTCATTTGGACTACTTTAGAGATGATCCCAATCATCCCTTAGGGCTTAACCTGGACTCTTATTATCCTAGACCCTACTTTAATGGTGATTATTGGAGCGGAGATCGAAATAAAGCGGCACAGACCCGTTACCTCCAAAATGCAGCTTATATCCGATTGAAAAATGTGACAATAGGTTACCAGATTCCTCAAGAACTCACAAAAAAGGTCAAAATAGAACGTTTACGCGTTTTTGCTTCAGGCGAAAATTTGTGGACCCGTACCAAAGTATCCAAACTTTTCGACCCTGAATTACTCGATCAAGGATTCACGGGAGCCGTATATCCCATCAGTAGAGTTATGAGCCTTGGTTTAAATGTGACTTTTTAAATCGTAATCATCAGAGTTAGTTCAATGTCAATCCGAATACCTATGAAAATGAAAAACAGACTTTCCCGTTGGGGACTATATATTGCGGGTGCTGTGATGATGGCCTCGTGTGATGAGTCTTTTTTGGATCGCCAACCTATTTCTGCCGTAACACCTGAAAACTACCTAACCGACGAAAGCCATTTAGCTGCGTATACCATCGCGCGATATGGCCCCACTAACGGCTGGAACATAGGAGACGCGGATACTGATAATCAAGCGGCTATAAATTATTCGAATATTTTTGTTCCGGGTGAATGGCGTGTGTCTGCTTCGGGAGGGTGGGATTTTGGTACCCTCTATAATTGCAATTACTTTTTAAATACGGTCTTACCTCGTTTTGAAGCAGGGACTATTACCGGAAATAGTAACAACATCAAACATCATATTGGCGAAATTTACTTTTTTCGTGCTCAGTTTTATTTTGAAAACCTCAAAACCTACGGGGATTTTCCCATCATTGAGAATGTATTGCCTGATGATCATCAGATACTCATTGAAGCTAGTAAAAGGGCACCTCGTACCGAAGTTGCTCGTTTCATCCTGAGTGATCTCGACAAGGCTATCCAGCTCATGATGAATGTATCTCCCGATGGACAAAAGAACCGTCTGTCTCGATTGGTAGCATTACAATACAAATCGCGGGTAGCCTTATATGAAGCTACATTCCTGAAATATTTCAAAGGAACTGCCTTCGTACCCCAAGGTGATGGATGGCCAGGGAAACAGAAACCGTATAACGCCTCGTATTCATTTCAATCGGGTAGCATTGAAGGTGAAATTGACTTTTTCTTAACGCAAGCGATGGAAGCCGCTAAAGAAGTAGCCGATCAGGTTCCTTTGGTGGAAAATATCGGGACTTTTCCGCAGAGCGTAGGTGATCCGGAAAACCCCTATTGCGAGATGTTCAGTAGCGTAGATATGTCCCGCTTTTCAGAAGTATTGATGTGGCGTAAATTTGACCGGAACTTGAATGTGACTACCTATGCTGGAAAAAGTTATCAAGGTGGAAACATGGGTGTTGGTCTAACCCGGGGAATGGTGGAATCATTCCTAATGGCGAACGGATTGCCCATTTATGCAGCAGGATCAGGTTATCAGGGCGACGACTATTTACAAGATATTCCCAAAGAAAGGGACAATCGACTGCAATTATTCTTGAAGGTGCCCGGACAAGTTAAAATTCTTCATAACACTTCAGTAATCGTCGAAGAAGGGTACCCTGATATTTTGGCTTCCCACGAACATCAAAAATATACGACCGGATATGCACATCGTAAAGGTTTGAATTTGGATAACAATCAAAATTTCGACGGGTATAGCACACAGGGAGAAATTTCTTTCCGTGCTGTTGAAGCCTACCTCAATTATATTGAAGCATGTTATGAAAAACTTGGAACCCTGGATGCTACCGCCGACCGGTATTGGAAAGCGATCCGAAAAAGGGCTGGCGTCGACCAAGATTATCAGAAAACGATCCTGGCTACCGATCTCCAGAGAGAAGCAGTCGGTGATTGGGCAGTCTATTCGGGGGGGAAAATGGTCGACGCAACACTTTTCAACATCAGAAGAGAACGCCGAGTTGAGCTGATGGGAGAGGGGCTGCGGGCAATGGATCTTCGCCGCTGGCGTTCTATGGATCAATTAATCCAAAACCCCTACCACGTGGAGGGCTTCAAACTCTGGGGCCCCATGCAATATTGGTACGATGCAGCCCAACTTACCTATGGTCAAGGTTCGGCAAGTACCGTTTCAGATCCCGAAAGAAGTGTCTACTTACGCCCCTACGAACGAACACCAGTATCGCTAGTCTACGAGGGTTACCGCTGGAACATGGCTCACTATTTGTCACCGATTGCGATTGAACATTTCTTGATAACATCCGAAAACAACGACATAAGCTCTTCACCGATATACCAAAATCCGGGGTGGCCTCTCAACGCGGGCGTAGGTGCGAATTGATGACTGCATATCTATGAGATTCATATTAGTATTTGTAAAGTTATTCTTTGTATTTACAGTCAGTTATAGTCAATTAAACACGAAAATTGTTTATTTATCTGGTACTGGAGCCGATGACCGGGTAGATTGGGAGTTCTACTGTTCCAAGGGAAGAAATAGCGGAAAATGGACCACCATACCCGTGCCCTCCTGCTGGGAACAAGAAGGTTTCGGTGGTTATTATTACGGATATGGGTCGGGTGATCGGTTTTACGAAACCGGTCACTACCGACATCAGTTCCAGGTTCCCCAAGACTGGATGGGGAATGTTATCGAAATCGTTTTTGAGGGGGTAATGACCGATGCCGAGGTTAAGGTTAATGGAAAGCTGGCCGGACCTGTTCATCAAGGTGCATTTTACCGATTTAAATATGATATATCCGATGTATTGAATTATGGAGGTGCTAACCTACTAGAAGTACTCGTAAAAAAACAATCCGATAATAAAAGTGTCAATCAGGCTGAACGTGATGCAGATTATTGGGTTTTCGGAGGGATTTTTCGCCCAGTTTATTTGGAAGTGAAACCCCACTACTTCATTGATCGAGTAGCTGTCGATGCCAAGGCGGATGGCGAATTTAAAACGGATATATTTATCCCCAACTTGCCCAATGCTGGTAGCGTAAAGGTCCAAATCCTAAATTCCGATGATAAGGAGGTCGCTGTTTTTTCATCGAATGAATTGAAGGAGACCACTCGAATACAAGGCTATGTAGTATCGCCCGAAACCTGGAGTTCTGAATACCCCCGTCTCTATAAAGCTGTTTTTACGTTGACCGATAAGGCCGGAGTACCCATACATAAACATACCGAACGGATCGGTTTTAGAACCGTAGAAGTAAGGGAAAATGATGGGATATACATCAACGGAACCCGCGTCAAATTGAAAGGTGTCAATCGGCATACGTTCCATCCTCGCTACGGTAGAACATCATCCAAAGCACTCAGCATAGAAACGGTCAATCTGATCAAGGACATGAACATGAACGCAGTGCGGATGTCTCACTACCCGCCTGACAAACACTTTTTGGAAGTTTGTGATTCGTTAGGGCTCTTCGTTCTCAACGAGTTATCGGGATGGCAGCACCCGCCCTATGACAATGAAGTAGGGGAGAAGCTTCTCGAGGAAATGATAAGACGGGATGTGAATCACCCTTGCATTGTTTTATGGGATAATGGGAACGAAGGTGGGTGGAATACCAATCTAGACGAAGTTTTCTACAAACTCGATATCCAACAGAGACAGGTAATTCATCCCTGGCAAGATTATGGCCCTTTCAATACCTACCATTATATGGATTATAACTACTTAGCAAATGATGGCTATAGTAGAAGAAAAATATTCATGCCAACAGAGTTTTTGCATGG
>JBAYRB010000293.1:0-4457 GCA_041676905.1 Spirosomataceae bacterium | reverse complement strand
TTTTCTATAATACTAACCGAATTGAGTACCTCGTTGACCCTGGCCTCGGTAGGGGCATTGGCTGTGATGGTAATATCAATACGGATAGAGGGTTTATTCCAAAGTAAAACCTGTACATCGCCATGGCGATTGTCGATGGACAACTTTTCACCCGGGCGTACATCGAAAAGCTTTACGACGGTTTTTTTTCGTTCAACAAAATTCCAATCGGGAACAGGTTTTCCTCCCAGCGAATTAAACGCTATATTAAATAGCAGAATAGTCGCTATCACTATTTTCATCTTCATTTGCCTGTCTGATTTTTTCAATAATCGTAATTTGTTGATTCAGAAGTTCAATTTGCCATTGGAGGTTCTGGATCATTGCGTGTAGGTGGGTGTCTGGATCGGGCGACTCAGGTAATTCAGACCGCAGCCCGGAATAAGCTTTTTCTAGTCTGTCGAGCTCCGAAGAAAATTCGTGGTAAAGCTCAGGCTTACCCGCAGTCATTGACCTTAGATCGTTCCTTTTTTCGTTGATAATCTGCGTGTAATAATTAACTTCCTTGGCATAAGCGGGCAGTTTAAGAGCCATCTGCGGATCCCGGGTTAGTCCATATTGTCGGTTGACGTAAAACAATATTCCGGCAGCCAGGAAGACCAGTATCGCAGCCGCCACACGCCAATCGTATGTAAACTGACGCTTCCATTTGTTGTGATTAACCCGAAGATGATGAGATGTTTGGCCAGATCCTTTATTGAGCTTCTCCTCAATTCCTGACCACAAATCACTGGGTTCATCCGAATCGAATGCAGCCCGGTTCTCCCGGATAAAATTTTCCAATCTGTCTTTATTTTCAAATCGTGATTTCATGACCGTTCCTTTTCTCTTCTAGTTTATTTCATTTTGCAACCTAATTCCTTGCGGGGTATTCAGGAATCCAAGTTTTTATTTACGATCGCCTCTGTCGCTCATTCATCATCGTTTACCTTTTAGTTCGAAATACGTTTGACAATATTTACCAGCTTTTGTTTAGCCCGCATGTATTGAGTTCGAGAAGTGCTTTCCGAAATTCCCAGTACCTGACTGATTTCTTCGTGATCATACCCTTCAAAGAGGTACAGACTTAACACGACCCGATACCCAGTAGGCAGCATGTTTAGGGCTTCCTTTATTTTTTCAACATTTAGCTCGATCTCCTCTGAATCCATTTCCAGGGTATCTTCAAGATCATACTCTTCATCGGCGTTCTGCAATGATTCCATCTGAACCCATTGGATTCTTCGGGAACGTAACTGAGAAATTGCCTTGTTGACGACGATTTGTTTTAACCAAGCTCCAAAGGTCGACTGCTGTTTGAACTGATTCAGGTGGGTAAACGCGTCTACAAACGCTTCTTGTAATACATCTTCCGCTTCCTCCGTATGGTTGAGCACGCGCATACACACATTGAACATCGCTTTAGAATAAAGCTTGTACAATTGATATTGAGCCCCACGCTCCCCCATCTTACAACGATCCACTAATTCACCATGCGGATCAGGATAATAACTATTTTTCAAAAAACTAGGTCAGGCAATTTGGTTAACGTTCTATAGATAATGTCTCTATTCGAAATTAAATGTTGCATATTGCATAAAAAATAAGTTTCGTATTCCTGTTTATTAAAAAAGGGTTCTTCATAGACCTGAACAAAAGCCTATTTCCCGTTGTTATGGAGTAGTTGAGGCGGTTTATAATAAGGTGATATATAATAACAGTAGTGTCTTTCCCCCATGAAGGTTTTTAAAATTCCGGAATTTTACAAAAGCAAAATCATCACCCCTATCAAAGAATATCGACGGAAGAAAGATCGTTTGAAAAGGGATTATACACCCACGGTGCTGGACCTTGGTGCGGTAAAGTTTTTAATAGCCCGGCATTTTGGTTTTTGCTATGGTGTAGAAAATGCCATCGAGATTGCTTACAAAGCACTGGAAGCACATCCTGGCAAACGTATCTTTTTATTAAGTGAAATGATTCACAATCCGGATGTAAACGGAGACTTGATCGATAGGGGGGTGCGGTTTTTGATGGATACCCAGGGGAATCGTATTCTGGATTGGGATATCCTCACACCGGATGATATTGTGATCGTACCTGCCTTTGGCACAACGCTGGAAATTCAGGAAGAACTAGCCGGGAAAGGGGTCAATATTCACGCATACGACACTACCTGTCCTTTTGTTGAAAAGGTTTGGAACCGTGCCGCACAGATTGGAGAAAAGAACTACACCATCGTCATCCATGGCAAACCCCAGCATGAGGAAACTAGGGCTACCTTTTCACACAGTAAAGAAAATGCGCCTACTGTTATCGTTCGAGATTTAGCGAAAACCCAGCTTTTGGCCCGCTATATCACCGGTGAACTTCCCGCATCGCAATTTTTTGAAGACTTCCGTGGGTTACATTCGGAGGGGTTCGATCCGCAGCGGGACTTACAACGAATTGGGGTGGTCAACCAAACGACCATGCTCGCCTCCGATACCCAGGAAATAGCAGATTATTTGCGCGATGTGATGGTTCAACATTATAGTCTGAGCCCCGACAAAGTCGATGATCGTTTTGCCAATACAAGGGATACCCTTTGCTATGCGACCAACGATAATCAGGACGCTACCTATGCGCTACTGGAAAATGAAGCCGATTTAGTGATCGTAGCCGGTGGGTATAATAGTTCTAATACCTCGCACTTGGTCGAGCTTTGTGAACGTGTATTTCCGACTTATTTTATTTCTTCAGCAGATAAAATACGCGACAAGCGTACGATCCTTCATTACGATCTGAAATCTAAAAAAGAAATTATTACAGAAGGGTTCTTGCCGGAAGGGAAGGTGCCTGTCATCCAGCTAACTTGTGGAGCTTCCTGTCCGGATGTCATTTTAGAGCAAATCCTTTTAAAGATTACTTCGTTCTTCGATAATGTTCTTCCTGCCGAAGAAGTAGTGGCTCGGGAGTTAAACTTGGAGGCGCTTTCCTGATGGGGGGAAGGTCAGGGTGGCTGAGTTCAATGGGTCGGCGTTGGAAATTCGGTGGAGCCTAAAACTTTTGAATTATTTTTCAGCGTTCTGCCTTGCTAATAAAAGATTAAGATTCTATATTTGCACTCCCTTTTTGGCCGGGTTTATAACGCATGGTCGAATGGAAACGTTAAAATCATTAAAATCATATAGTTAATCGTGGATACGTTAAGCTACAAAACCATCTCTGCCAACAAGGGCACCGTCACCAAGGAGTGGGTCGTGGTAGATGCAGAAGATGCAGTTTTAGGGCGTTTAGCAAGTAATGTAGCGCGGATCATCCGTGGCAAGCATAAAACGAACTACACGCCACATGTCGATTGTGGAGACAACGTGATAATTATCAACGCGGACAAGGTTCGTTTAACCGGCAAGAAGTTGACCGATAAGGTATATGTACGCCATACCGGTTATCCTGGCGGTCAGCGTTTTCAGACTCCTAAGGAAGTTCTAAGCAAATACCCTGAGCGCGTATTAGAGCGTGCGGTGAGAGGTATGTTGCCCAAGAATCGTCTTGGCCGTAAGTTATTCCACAACTTGTATGTTTATGCAGGTAGTGAGCATCCTCATCAGGCACAACAACCTAAAGAATTAAAGTTTAATAATTAAACACCCCATGACATATATTAATACCCTTGGTAGAAGGAAAACCGCGGTTGCGCGTATCTATCTAGCACCAGGTAAGGGAGATATTCAAATCAATGGCCGGGATCTTAAAGAATACTTCCCATTTGAAGTTCACCAAATCCTGGTAAGACAGCCATTCTCTGCTCTTGAGTCTGGTGAGAGTTTTGATGTTAAAATCAATTTAAAAGGGGGAGGTGTCAAAGGGCAAGCGGAGGCAGCAAGAATGGCTATCGCTCGGGCTTTGGTAGAATACAATGCTGAAAACCGCCCTGTTTTGAAGAAGGAAGGTTTCCTTACTCGTGACTCTCGTATGGTAGAGCGTAAGAAAGCTGGGCGTAAGAAAGCTCGTAAACGCTTCCAGTTCTCGAAACGTTAATCTCGGGTTCGTTTTTTCAGATGCCCCACTGGGTGTCTCTTGATATATATCGTCCAGTAGGTGCTTACTGTGTCCGGTGCACCTTGCTGCATATACCTTTATTAAAATAAAAAAATGGCACAATTAGACTACAAACAATTGCTAGATGCGGGTGTGCACTTCGGCCACTTGACCCGTAAATGGGATCCCCGTATGGCTCCATATATCTTTATGGAGAGAAACGGTATCCATGTTATCGACCTTAACAAAACATTGGTTTGTTTACAACAGGCACAAGATGTAGTAAGGTCTATCGTACGTTCAGGGCGTAAAATTATGTTCGTAGCCACTAAGAAGCAGGCACAAGAAGTCGTGTCTGAAGAGGCTAAAAGACTTAAAATGCCTTACGTAACGGAGCGTTGGTTAGGCGGTATGCT
>JBAYRB010000292.1:0-4464 GCA_041676905.1 Spirosomataceae bacterium | reverse complement strand
TTTAAAGCATGACTGGCCAAGCCTATGCTTGCAGCGCCAAAAGCTGCCTGACGAATAAATCCTCTACGTTTGATTCTGTTGCTCATAATTCGCATTAAGTGATGGGCAATAATTTCAATATTTATTTAGGAACGCCAAGGCAGATCCGAAAACCATCCCTGGAGTCTGAATAGGATACTCCTTGAAGCCCCAATCTGACCGCACAACGGGCATTTCCAGGAACATCGAAGTAATTCCCCCCCTTGCATACGGGTTTGTAATGACCGTCAGTCAAATAAAGTTCTTCGTGGCCTCCAGTAGGGTCAAAATGATCCAGTACGATTTCCCAGACGCCCCCCAGCATATCGGCAAGACCAAATCCGTTCCGGCCTTTTTCACCATAATGGTCAACAGGCGACACGAATGCAAAACCGTCACTCCAGGGTGCCTTGGCGAGAGGCCAAGTTTTGTTTCGACCCGGCAGAAAATCGATGGCAGAGATATTAAATCTTCCCTCTCCATCAGCCAAGTCATTGCCCCACCAATAGTAATAACTTTCGTTATTTGCCCTGCAAGCATATTCCCACTCGGCTTCCGTAGGTAGCCGGTACACCATTCCTTCGGGCAACCGTCCTGCTTCTTTCTCCCGGCGGGTTAACCATTCACAAAAAGCTATAGCATCGTTCCAACTCACGCAAACCACCGGGTATCGATCGTGAATAGGAAATCCGAAACCGGGATCCCGCCAGCTTTTTCCGGGAACCGAAATCCAGGGGTGAGGGGGTGCCTTTGCTGTGATTTTCCAATTCGGATCAAAAACCTGGGTTTTACCACCGGGTTTTTCAGCATCGGTCACATAGCCAGTTTCCTCAACAAAGCGTCTGAATTGCCCGACACTAACCTCTGTACGCGCCATCCAGAATTCGTGTTTAACCTGCATCTGACGAGGAGCCACTCCCTCATAAGACTCCCTGTCTGTACCAGGCGTAGCCCCGCCTTCCACACCGGTCGCCCAAGCTTTCTCCTCCGGAGTGCTTCCCATCTTAAACTTTCCGGGCGGTATCCTTAACACCTCCAAAGTTATGTTTTGACCCAGGTCCAACGTTTTGCTTTCCTTATTCGGAGCACGCTCCACCCATAGAAAGCTAGCCCTGTCTGGAGTCAGGATGGAGAAATTCCATCCCAACCCCAACAGGCCAATAAGTAAGGTTAATTTGCTAGTTATACTCATCTTACTGAGTTTTCGTAGGAAGAATTAGAGGATAACCTCCATCAATTATAGCCTGGATTTTGCTGCAAGGATGGATTAATATTGATCTCATACAAGGGTATGGGGATCAATGCATGCTCCGGCTTAATTGAACCCGTTTTGTCGATGGCGATATAATGTCCGCGATACTTTCCAACGGTTTCTACTTTCTTCTCTGTAAAATTCTCAGGATCGTCGGTCAGTTTCATCCCGTAAAACTTGGTGTTCATCACTTCCATAAAAATCCCCCATCGACGTATGTCCATGTAACGTATCAAGCGCTCCAGACAGAATTCCACCCGCCTTTCATTTCTTACGAGTTCCCGTAGTTTTTCGACATTTGTTTCCGTAATCGGAGGCATATTGACAGCTTCACGACCTCTTACCTTGTTGATTGTTTGGTCGAGTAGGGCTTGGGTGATAGGCTGTCCTGCTTCCAATACTGACTCCAAATAACTGAGCAGAACTTCAGCATAACGGATATGGATGATATCGTCGCCCGACGAATTTTGAGCCCCAGTATAATCTTCAGTCACGTATTTTTTCCAGCCGTAGCCGGTCGCTCCGATAAGATTTGATCCTATGGGGCTTCCCTCCCATAATTGGCCTCTGAAAACTGTGTAGCCTGGTAGGAAAACACTGGCATACAAGCGAGGATCTCGATTCTCATAAGGTTTGTCGGGATTATACAGAGGAGATTCGTCTATGGATAGACCGTCTGTCATTTGAAAAGCATCTACCAGACCTTGGAAAACATTATCTTCTTGATAACCACCGAATACTTCAGGATGATAATTCAATTGATTTTGAGGGTTTCCGTAGAGTCCGGCTACACAATTCGTGGCCAAAATGATTTCCTTACTGGTTTCTCCCTTTTCTTCGAATAATTCCTTGTATCGGGGATCGATAATGTGCACATCCAGATCGATAATCTCTTTAAATGAATTAGCCGCATCTGACCACTTTTGATGTATCATTTGGAGTCGGCCTCGAACGGCCAAGGCGGCTGCCTTCAGAATTCGCCCACGCTCATTCTCAGGCCGAGTAGCAGGAAGATCTCTGGCGGCATCTGTCAGCTCAGAAATACAGAAATTCACGATTTCATCGAGGGTGTTTCGGGTCTGATTATTAGCCTCTTCCACTGTCAACACATTGGTAATCAAAGGAACACCACCGTATAGCACAGACATATAAAAATATTCGTAAGCTCGTAAAAACCGGACCTCTGCTTTCATTTGCGCCTTAAGCCCCTCATCCATGGTGACACGGTCAATATTGGCAAGAAAGTAATTCGCTTTAAAGATTGTCGTATACGCCCGTTGCCAAATGGCCTGCACCACTTGCGCATCCCCTGGATTCAGATAGCCACTATAAATCACACCTACGGCTCCTTGTTTGTAGCCTGAATCATCGGTATGGCTAGCCATGATCAGCAATTCGTTGTTATAGGCGTTGGTTCCTACATTTCCACCACGGTAGATTCCCGTCAGTGCGAGCATCGCATCACTTTCGGAAGTCCAAAATGAAGATTCGGATAATTGAGCAAGCGGTTGCTCATCGAGCCACTCGTTACTGCATCCCGAGAAAATAAGCATGCAAGCGGTTAAAAGGGCTAATTCTATATTCTTAAACTTCTTCATGATCCTAACTGATTAAATTTTAAAATCTCACATTCAGTCCCACCACATAAAGCTTGGTCAAGGGGTAGAACCAGTTTGCACCACCCGTTTGCATTTCTGGATCCCAGCCCTTGTAATAGCCGGTTAGGGTGAAGAGGTTTTCTCCGCTCGCATAGATTCTCACGTGATCCAGAAATGATTTTTCAAGCAATGATTTCGGAAGCGTGTATCCGATTTGTGCGTTTTTCAATCGGATAAAAGTGGCGTTTCGGTACCAAAAGTCAACACGGTTGGTATTGTAAAATCCTGATGTTAGGAACGTAATTTTTGGATAGGTAGCATTGGGATCGGGGTTAGAGGTGGTCCAGCGATTCTCATAAGCCTCCCTTTGCACGTTTCCGTTGTTCTCAAGGGGAAAGAAGAACTGACCGATGGTGATCATGTCTCGACGCCCACCCTCACCTTGGAAGAATAAACTTAGATCCACTCCTTTATAAGAGCCGTTTAAGTTTAAACCATAGGTTGTAATGGGCAATGGCATGCCGATAACTCGACGATCGTAGGTATTATCCACAACGCCGTCCGGACTTCCGTTAGGCCCATCCAGATCCACAAACTTGATCCCTCCAGGTGTTGCTAAGAAGGCGAAGGGCTGTGTAGCATAGCTATCCACTTCACTCTGATCTACGAATAGTCCATCGCTGACGAACCCATAGGCCGAACCAATTGGATGCCCGATAAATAAGCCCCGATTGATGTCGCGATCCAAATTAGCCAGTTTGGTAACCTTGTTTTTTACGTATGAAAAGACCCCCGAAACGCCATAGCTGAAAGCCCCTGCATTGCCACGATATCGTAGATTTAAATCCATTCCTTTGTTTTCCACTGCCCCTGCGTTGGTAGCCGAGGGCGATGCGCCTAGCATGTTGGAAACCGAAACGTTATACAAGATGTCGGAGGTTTCCTTGATAAAATAATCGGCCGTGAAATTTAACTTGTTCCCGAAAAGACCTAAATCCAAACCAATATCGGTCACTTGGGTTTTTTCCCAGGTAATCGCTTTGTTGGCGATAGTTGTCACGGCACCACCCGCTTGCAATGTATTGCCAAAGGGGTAATTCTGGCCCAAGGTGATGAGGTCTTGATAAGGGTAATTCCCGATCGATTGATTACCCAACTTACCCCAGGAAGCCCTAAGTTTTAGATCAGACAGCCAATTGGATGCCCCGGCCATAAAGGCTTCTTGAGAAATACGCCAACCCGCTGAAAAGGATGGAAATAAACCCCATCGATTTTCTTCAGGAAAACGTGACGAACCATCATAGCGGAAGTTGGCTTCTAGGAGGTATTTTTCTTGATAGTTATAATTTAACCGTCCGAAGTAGGAAGCTAATGTGTTACGCGACGCGCTACCACTTTGTGTTCCCCTTGCGGTCGCTCCCGCATCTATTTCATAGATACTGTTGTTCGGAAACTCATCCCGATACGCTCCTATACTTTTTGATTCAAAAGCTTGTCCTAAGATACCCGCTAAAATTGTGAAATTATGATCCTTCACCGATTTGGTATATTCTGCCGTCGACTGAAGGGTAAGTGCAGTACTTTCCCCCCAGGAGG
>JBAYRB010000291.1:0-4482 GCA_041676905.1 Spirosomataceae bacterium | reverse complement strand
GGGTAACTGGTAATAGGTACATAAGTCATTCTCTTTGAGAATACTATATACAGCTTGGCATCCGCTACAACAGAATATTTTCTCGTCGAATTCTAAGGTTGTTTCCTCACAAGGCAGCCCACAATGGTAACAATTTTTCTCTTTTATTTCAGTCTCTAACTCGCTGGGTAATACTGCCTTTTCCATAAAAGCCCACTAAATAATGACAGAAGCTCTGTTCTCCTTTAATGTTAATACACATCAAATTTGGGCTATACCAGAGAGGATAGGTATGACCATTGTCATAAATTTAGACAATCGATATCATAAGCCAAAATATTTCAAAAAATACTTAGTTCCTAAACATTTTTATCGCCAACCAGGCCACAAATGTACCGGAAATACCCGCCATCAATGCCAGGATGAATGCCCCGATAATGTACTGCATCATGTGTAAATGAATGCTTTCCAAGGTAATTTCAGTCCATTTATCGATGACCAGAGCATTGTCAGGATAAAAAGGAGCCCCCAACCGATAACTGGCATAGATGATAAGTGGAATCATAGGGGGTATGCTAATATTCGCAGCAACAAAAAAAAGCGCTTTGTTAAGTCGTAAGGCTAACGCAGCCGCCATGCCCACGAGCAATTGAAAACCCCAAATCGGTACAATGCCCATGAATAATCCGAACCCAATTGATACCGATTTAATAAATGGTGTTTCTCCTTTCCCGCGAAATTCTTGACGAATTGTATTCCAGAGTCCGCGAGAGGCTATATTCCGATAAATTCTTCGGGGTAAATACCAAAGCAGCGTCTGTATAAAAAACCAGGTATTCAAAACGCTTATCCGCGAAAAATCCCGAAAAGGTCGAAAATGACTCACCCTTTCCGCGGGGTCATATTTAACACCTATGGGGATACTGACGAATTCAATGTCCTTCCAGGCAAGTTTTACCAACACCTCGATTTCGGTTTCAAATCGTCGTGTATACAGTTTAATTTTCTGGAGTGGCCTTAAAGGATACAACCTAAACCCGGTTTGCGTATCTTTTAATTTAATCCCTGTGTGAACCCAAAACCAAAAACTCGAGAACTTATTTCCGAACGAACTTTTTCCCGGGACATTCCCTTGGGTCATGTCGCGTTCCCCCATGATTATTGCGCTGGGATTTTGCTGAGCCGCTTTCACGAAGTTGGGTATATCTTCCGGAAAATGCTGCCCATCCGAGTCAATTGTAATAGCACGATCAAATCCACGGTGTATCGCTTCCTGAAAGCCTCTCCTAAGCGAATATCCCTTCCCTTTGTTCTGCGAGTTACGCAAGAGGATGACACGTTCCTGGTAGTCTTTCAGGATCTCGCTCGTCTGGTCTGTGGAACCATCATCGATGACAATTACATTATTTGGACCACCAAATTGCAATACACCCTCCAGGACACGATGTAGCGTACGATCGTTATTATAAGTAGGGATAATAAGGCAGCAATTAATTGTGGTCAACATGATCGGTTTATTATGGCTCGATCACACTGTAGCGAGCAGTCATTTTAAAAAATACTTTTTCACCATCAGAACCGGTAGCATGAGCCCATAATTCGGGTTTTTCTTCCCAACGTATTTTTATTTCTACGAGGGGCGTTTCACGAGGGTCATGCATAGCAAGAAATTTAATTTGCCTCAATTCACTTAAATTAAGCCTTCTACCTATTTTCAACCCCAATAGCTCAGTCACCATTTCCCCCCAAACGACACCCGGTGTCACCGGATGTTCTGGAAAATGGCCTTGATATAGTGGATGTTTCTCATTCAATCGCACCTGGTAAGTCATTTCTTCCGGCGAAGAAGAAATGATTTGATAGGTATACAAGCTTTCGTGTAACATTAATTTCAAAATTGTTTAAACAGACGGGTTTCAACTGGCACATTAATCTTTTCATTTAAGAAAGTCATTACTTGCCGATCCCCACCTTTTTCATAAAAAGTAAGCTGTCTTAAACCCAGGGTACTTTTTGAAAACTGCATTTCCAATCGATCAAAACGTTGCTTGAGTCTCTTTTCCATGGGTTTTAGTACCATCCTATACTCTTTCGAGTTTTGGAATACTTCCTTTTCAAAACCTTTATGGGTTTGATAATTCCCATTTACCAGCATTAAAAGCATTTCCCTGATCGTGCCCGCCATGGCTCCGGCCGCTCTGATCTGTTTTTCTTTCCCATCTTCACTCACACGCATGCTGCTTCCGTCAATGAGAATTATATAGGGGATGGGATCTTGTTGCTCCCAACGCATTTTGTCCTGTTTCTGGTAGATAAAGCGGCCTGAAGCTCGTTGAGGTTCCTTTAAATACGAAACATAACGAACTTCCTCAAAATCGGCTTGAATCGAATTCACCTTATCGGTATACGATTTTAATTGCTCCAATACGATAATAGGATCCGATACCGGTTCAAAATCCTGGGCTGTGCAAATTGCGGGAAAAAGAATGACCATCCACCACCAATACGTTTTCATAATTTCCTTTTCACTGTGTCAAAAAACCCAAAATTACGACGATTAATATTAAGGTTCTATTTTAACGATGGAGATCTTCCTCTCCTTACAATATTGAATCAAATCAGGAAGGATCTGTGCCGTAATAGGCACTGTATCGTGAAGTAATAGGATTTGACCCGGTCTGATTTTGGACTGGAGTCTTTTCAATAGCCGCGGGGCGTCTTTGGAAATGGTATCGTAACTCCGCAATGACCACCCGATGGATTTCAGTCGCAATTGAGGAAGAACTTTTGCGTATCGGGGGTTGGTTACGCCAAAGGGAGGACGAAAGAGCTCGATTTTTTTTCCACTAATTCCTTCCAGCACCTCTGTGCATTTTTGAAGGTCATTTTTCAGTTTATGCACCGAAAAAAAACCGACGTATTTGGAATGGGAATAAGAATGGTTTCCGATACCATGACCTTTTTCAATTATTTTCTTCACCAGATGGGGGTATTTTTCCGCTTGTTTTCCAATCAAGAAAAATGTGGCTTTGATTCCGTGTTCATCTAAAATGGAAAGAATCTTTTCCGTCAATTCAGGGTGAGGTCCGTCGTCGAACGTAATGGCCAAGGAACCTGCCTGTGTATGGTGGATAGACCGGGTAAACCAATTCGCCTGGATGGAAAAAACCCCATAAACAGTTATTAACCCCCAGACCCCGCCGATCACCAGCGTCGAAAACAACTTCGCTGTGGGATCCCAAGGCAGAATCCAAAGGAGCATGAGCAGTAATACAGCTGCAACTAGGTTTTTTTTAAATTTCAACGGACTTGAGAAGAACTAGCCCCAGGTTATTGGGATTCAGATCATTAACTACTAATACGTATTTGGCACCATCCACCGTTTGAAGGTAATCGACGGCATAGTGAAAGGCAAAAGCGGAAGCGGTAGGGTAAAATCCGGAATATTCAATAAAGCCTTGCTTTTTTGTATCGGCAGGACTCCCCCCTTTCCAGCCACTTTCCAGAACCACGTCCAAATCATCGGCTTTCAGTCCAAGTCGGTCAAGAAACCGTGTTATGGATGAATCCAAATGCTCAACCTTATTTACGACTACTTCCACGTCGATAATCTCGGCCTTTGTATGCGAAGAAGACATGGAGGATAAAACAAAAAAGGAAGTGCCCGAGGTTAGCCTTAGACCAGCATAACCCCATTCTGAAGCTACCCTGTCCAAGAAGGGGATGTGTTCATCCGCAGCACCAACTAACAAATTATCCTCGCCTTCCTCGAGTTTCATTATACCGTCGACTAAGGCTATTTCAAAAGAAACGGTGTTTTGCGTATGCGTAATATTGTAACTATGGCAATTCAGTGATAGGGAAATTTGCCCTGCAATCGTGTTGTGGGTAGAAAGTATAAATGCAGTAGGCGGGATTAACCCCTCCAACGTCAGGAAATTCGTCAAAAACTTTTCGGTTTCAACCAAACAACCCAATCCGGTACCTACAATAATACCCGAGGGTATTTCTACCGCTGCCTGGCGCAACGCTTCTTTGGCCGAGGTTAAACTCATTCGGAGTATTTTACTCATTCGTCGCAACGACATCGGGTCGATGTAATCACGATAGCTCGGTTGGATTAATTCATCTCCAGACTGTAGAGGTTTTAATTCATTCACAAACCCCGTTACCCCCAATACCGGTTGATGACCAATCGTTGCAGCAGCATTTACAAATACCCTGGATTTCATTTTAAAAAGGGCTAAAAACTAAAGAGGAATTGTTCCCACCAAAGCCGAAGGAGTTGGAAAGAACGGCAGTTACTTCTTGTTTTTGGGGTTCAATTACCGGAACTAATGCGGTCTTGGAAATAGCCTCTGAAAAATTCAAATTCGGCCAAATGGTTTTTTCTCGAATGGCTAAAAGTGAAAATACGGCTTCAATAGCCCCTGCAGCCGCGAGGGTATGGCCAGTATAGGCTTTGGTCGAACTAAATGGGGGTACTTGCCCCTCAAACACCGT
>JBAYRB010000290.1:0-4489 GCA_041676905.1 Spirosomataceae bacterium | reverse complement strand
TAGGGACTGGTTTCGTTGATTAAGCGATTAGGCATACCTTTTTATTTCTGCCAGATTTTCCAGCTCTTCTGTAGTAAATATTCGATAATGAATTTGAAAAGTCTTTCCGAGAGGCGTCTCCAAGGAAAATCCTCCTGCTCCAAAACCGTCGGTTACATCCAAGGTAAAATGGGCATGCTTCCAGTATTCGAAAAGGTCATGATCCACCCAAAATTCGCAACCCTCCACCTCGCCAATACAGACGTCGTTAGTTCGTAAATAAAATCCGCCTTTTTGAAAGCACTGGGGTTGAGTACCTTCACAACAACCACCCGCTTGATAAAACATGAGTTCCCCATGTTTTTGCTTTAATTCACGGATCAACTCCCTAGCTTCTTCGGTACAATCAATTCGTGATACCATGGTTTGAAATTTACGCCCCAAAGAGGCATTTACCTGTTCGGGCAAGTATAGTTCTTAAAAATAGTTTGTATTTCCTAAAAAAACCGGGTATACCCTCAATGGATTTACCCGGTACTTGCAGATCTCCTTAGAAGAATCCTAGTTTCTTCTTATCGTATGAAATCAACATATTTTTGGTCTGACGATAGTAAGCCAACATCATTTTGTGGTTTTCACGACCAATTCCCGACTGCTTATACCCACCAAAGGGAGCTCCAGCAGGATAGGAATGATACTGATTGACCCACACACGACCGGCTTGAATCGCGCGGGGAACTTGGTATATTTGATGAGCATCACGTGTCCAAACGCCAGCGCCCAAACCGTATAGGGTATCGTTGGCAATGTCAATCGCTTCTTGCTCGTCTTTAAATGTGGTAACCGCCAAAACAGGTCCGAAGATTTCCTCCTGAAAGATGCGCATCTTATTATGGCCTTTAAATAAAGTGGGTTGTATATAATACCCTCCACTCAACTCCCCTTCCAATTGTTGAGGCGCTCCACCAGTTAGTAGTTCGGCCCCTTCTTCTTTACCCAATTTGAGATAGGAAGAAATTTTATCGAACTGAATTTTAGATGCTTGAGCACCCATCATCACCGTATTATCTAAAGGGTTACCCATCTTAATAGCTTCTACCCGGGCGATAACTCTCTCTATAAACTTATCGTAAATGTCCTCCTGAATCAACAATCGCGACGGACAGGTACAAATCTCTCCTTGGTTGAGGGCGAACAACACAGCTCCTTCAATGGCTTTGTCAAGGAATTCATCATCGGCATCCATGACCGAATTGAAGAAGATATTGGGCGATTTACCTCCCAACTCGAGGGTAACCGGAATAATGTTTTCGGTGGCATATTGCATCACCATTCTACCCGTCGCTGTCGATCCGGTGAAGGCTGCCTTTGCAACTTTCTTATTCGTCACCAAGGGTCTCCCCACTTCAGCACCAAAACCGTTGACGATATTGACCACCCCGGCTGGTAAAAGATCTTCGATGAGTTCCATCAACACCATGATGGAGGTGGGTGTACTTTCAGCGGGTTTTAACACAACCGTACAACCAGCCGCCAAAGCAGGCGCAAGCTTCCATACCGCCATTAAAATGGGGAAGTTCCAAGGGATAATTTGAGCGACGACGCCAATGGGTTCATTAACAATCAGAGAAACCGTTTGATGATCAAGTTCAGTCATCGATCCTTCCTCCGCACGAATCACCCCGGCGAAATATCGAAAATGATCAATAGCCAAAGGTATGTCCGCATTCAACGTTTCTCGTATCGCCTTTCCATTGTCAATCGTTTCAACAGAAGCTATATATTCCAGATTCGCTTCAATTCGATCCGCGATTTTGTTTAGAATAATGCTCCGCTCTGTAGCCGAAGTTTTGCTCCAGGTTTCAAAAGCATCGTGTGCTGCATCGACCGCTAACGCGATATCTTCCGCCGTCGAGTGCGCTGCCTTGGTAAAGGGTTTTCCTGTAAGCGGAGAAACATTATCAAAATATTTACCCTGAACGGGAGGGGTCCATTTTCCGTTAATGTAATTGTCATACTTCTCCTTAAATTGTGGCCAAGCCACTACATTTTCACTAGACATAGTTGATGTGATTTTAAATGTTGATGAATAAGAAAAATAAAACCGGAAACAATATTGCCCCGGTATTCGTAAAAAGAGACAATCAATAATTTAATATTTTTCTTGTCAATTCCTAATTTAAATTGACTTATAAATTACTATCTACTAATAATGTTATCAAATCACGCTTTCCAATAAAGCGATAGAATTATCCTACTAATTTACCACTGTAGTGCCGTCTATTGCATTGATCTATGTTAATATCAACGTCTGTTATTTTGATCTTCATCTCATCGAAAAAGGGAATTCAATTAGCTAATAGCTGACTACTAACCACTTAAGCTTATTTTTAGAAAACTATCTCCCTCCCTATTGAGGAATTTAATTTCAAAATTGACTTGGGGAATGATCGGAAATATTTACTAGACTGTTTCGCTCTATTAATTAAATAATTTTCGCATTTAATCAATACTATTTACATTAATTTCAGAGGAAATAAATAAAGATTGATCCTCTCAGTAATGCTGATCTAATTGAGTTAATCCGTAAAATATTCTTTTTTTTAAGGTAACGTTCTTTTTATACGCTTCCCTATTTCTACTCCAAAATCGGCGTGTTATTTTCAATCAAAAAACTGCTAGTTTACCTTGTTTGGGGTAAAACAAAAGCGAAGTTGATTTGATTTTACTTAGTTGTTTTGGGATAGTGGCGACTTTTCTTAAACTTCCTTATTCGGGCGTTGATAGAAGGTACATTCTCCCTTTCTACCTGTGCGATGGTTGTCAAAAAGTCTTTTTCAAGTTCTGGGTGAAGAGGTATCAGGTCAAAGAGGGTTTGAAGGGCATTGACCCGTACGATTCTACTTTCCTGTTTATTTGTTGCCCATCGGGTTAAAACTTCCCAGACTTCGCCTAATTCATCGTCTTTATAAGGCAAGCGTGCTAGCAACAATGCTATGTGCCATTTTAGCTCTTTGGGAACCTCATTTTGACATAGCCGCAATAGCCCAGGCTTATGCTTCGCTAAGTACTCGGGCGATTGAGAAGTGATTTTTTCGACGGCATCGGCCGCCCTCATCGCACGCAAGCGGTCATTTTGATATAGGATAGAAAACAATTGGTCAAATTCTTCCTGATTTTTAATCATCCCCACCAATTCGTCGACTCTGGCAATTGATCGAAGATCCCCGCCTGAAAGAAAATCGTCGAAATAAGCTGTCATTTACATTTCGTTTGAAAGAGGGAGGTTAATTTTCTTTAGGGCTATTTAACCAAGCCACCTTTTGTTCTGCCTGATGGTCTTGTCCGAGGATATCACGGTACAAATCAGGGCGTCTGGCCTTCATGTATCGATACCCACCGGCTCGCGTCAAAGTCTCGGGTATTAAAGTGGCTGTCGCAAAGCTATCGTCAAACGTGCGACATTCTGCCACGATATCTCCATAGGGATCCAGAATCATTGAACAGCCATTTTTCAGTTGGTCGTCGTCCATCCCGATCGGATTCGAGAATACTACATAGACCGCATTATCATAGGCGCGGGCGGGCAGCCACTTCATCAACCAGGCACGTCCTTTCATTCCATCGAATTCCAACCGCAGCGAAGTGGGGTCATTTTCGCGGTTTTTCCACAACTCTGGATCCACAAATCCTGCTCCGGGTCGGGTGGAAGGGGTACACATGGTTACATGGGGCATAAAAATAACATCTGCTCCCAAGAGCCGTGTAGCCCGCACATTTTCGATGATATTGTTATCATAGCAAATCAAAATGCCACATTTCCATCCCAACAAATCGAAAACACAGTATCGGTCGCCGGGGGTAAGATACGGATTAATGAAGGGGTGTAATTTTCGATATTTTGCAACTAGACCGTTTCCATCCACGCATACATAGGCTTTATAGAGTCGATCGTCTTCATCTTTTTCAAATAGCCCGGCCAGTACTACAATTTGGTTTCGGCGCGCGATTTCGATCAATTTCTGAATACTGGGACCTTCGGGGATAGGCTCAGCCATGTACAGCATCTCATTTTTAGACAAATGGCGCGCAAAGGTATATCCTGTGACTGAACATTCGTGAAAGGCGATAACCTGGGAGCCCGCCTGAGCAGCTTTGCCCGCTAATTTATCGATCACAGAAAGATTATAGGCTTTATCCCCACTTTTGTTTTCAAATTGTGCCGTTGAGATTTTTATTTTTTCCATTGTATAGCTGTCGATATTGCGTTAGCGTTTGTAAAAGATATAATCCGAAACCAATGGGTCGAGCCCTTGATTTCTAAATTCAGATGCTATTTGACCACGATGATAGGTCGAATGGTTGATGATATGAAAGCAAATATGCAGCACCTGATTGCGAAATTTATCTCCCGTGCTAGTCCTATATTCGATTACCTTGTCGAGGTCAACACTTTTTAACATGGTCTTGCTTTGCTGAAAATTAACATCGTCAATATTTTTCAGCTCAT
>JBAYRB010000289.1:0-4491 GCA_041676905.1 Spirosomataceae bacterium | reverse complement strand
CCCATGATTCGAGGGTCAACACCGGCTGTGGCGTAAGCCCTCATTTGTGCCAAGGGTTTGAGATTGAGTTCATTCACCATTCTCTCCGACATCACCAGTACAAAGGCAGCCCCATCAGAAGTTTGTGAAGAATTCCCTGCTGTTACCGAACCTCCTGCAGCAAAAACAGGTTTTAACTTGGCTAAGGCTTCCAATGAGGTGTCTGCACGTGGACCTTCATCTTTGGCGACTGTAAATTCCCTCGTTTTCTTTTTCCCAGTTTCAGGATCAAAGTAGGTTTCTTTGACGGTAATGGGCACAATTTCCTCATCAAATCGCCCTTCTTGTTGCGCTGCAAGGGCCTTTCGATGAGAATGGTATGAAAACTCGTCTTGCGCTTCACGGCTAATTTTGTAGTCCTTAGCCACTTGTTCGGCTGTTAACCCCATGCTGAGGTAATATTGCGGATTCGTATGGGCAATCTCGTAATTAAGAGCCGTTTTCCAGCCCATTACTGGGACAAGTGACATGGATTCTGTGCCACCTGCGATGATGCAGTCGGCCCATCCAGCATGAATTTTCGATGCCGCAATGGCTATCGATTCAATTCCAGAACCGCAGTATCGATTGACTATCATTCCAGAAACATTCTGAGGCAATGACAAGAGTGAAATGTACCGCCCCATTTGCATACCCTGCTCGGCCTCCGGTACTGCGTTCCCTACAATTACATCATCTATTCTCTTTGGATCTAATTCGGGTACTTGCGCGATCAAATGTTTGATTACCGAAACGGCTAAATCATCCGGTCGGGTAAATCGGAAACCGCCACGACCTGCTTTGCCAACGGCCGTACGGTATCCTGAAACAATATAAGCATTCATATAACGTAAGGAATTTATCATCCAACCATTCACTTGCATATAGTATGCAAGCATACCGTTTGTAAAGTTACCTGATTTGTTGAAATTTTAAAATTTACATCACGGTTTTGCAAGTAATCTTTATAAATTTTCCCATATTGGCAGGACAGGAACCATCATTAAGAAGCTAATCAACGACATGAATATTGTAATACTTGACGGTTATACGCTGAATCCCGGAGATTTGTCTTGGGAGCAATTGGAACAGTTTGGAAGGCTAACCGTATATGATCGAACTTCGGATACAGATTTGATTTCCCGTGCTTCTGAGGCTGATGTCGTAATTGTCAACAAACGAAAACTAGGACGCGAGGCATTGCAACAGCTACCTCGATTAAAGTATATAGGCATCAGTGCGACTGGGGTTAATAATGTAGATTTAGACGCCGCTAAAGAATTGGGAATTCGCGTAACGAATGTGCAAGGCTATAGTACCAACTCGGTTGCACAACACACATTTGGACTGCTTTTAGCCCTTACAAATCATATTGAGTTACATAGCCAATCGGTTAGAAAGGGCGAATGGGCTACTTGTGACGATTGGAGCTATAAGGTTTCACCCTTGGTCGAATTGTGGGGTAAGACGATTGGTTTAATAGGTTTGGGAAGTATCGGTGAAGCAGTCAGTAAAATAGCGATCAGCATGGGTATGCGCGTGATTGCCTATCGTAAGAATACGTCGAAAGGAGGGCCTGAAGGTGTAGAATTGGTCGATATGGATACCCTGCTGACCCAAAGTGATGTGATTAGTTTACACTGTCCACTCACGCCAGAAACTGAAGGAATAATAAATAACGATTCTATAGCGAAAATGAAGTCAACGGCTTATTTAATCAATACAGGGCGAGGTCCTTTGATTGTAGAAGCCGATCTGGCTCAAGCGCTAAACGAGGGTAGAATCGCCGGTGCCGGACTGGATGTATTGTCTGACGAGCCTCCCAAAGCAGATAACCCGCTGGTTAAAGCCAAGAACTGCATCATCACCCCTCATAACGCCTGGGCTTCTTTTGAGGCGAGAAAGAGATTGATGGGTTTGTTGGCCGATAATTTAAGAGCATTTCAAGAAGGTCGGGAATTGAATGTTGTGGTCTAAAGGTAAATACCCATGAAGAAAGTATTCTGTACTCTTTTATGCTGGGCGTTTTTCTTAGGAAGTCACGCGCAGGTGATTGAAGATTCTCTTCTGGTTGAGGGGTATTACCGATCCTTTTGTTTCCAAAAACCACAACACAATACCCAGGGTGCTAGTCTTGTTTTTGCAATTCATGGTTCAGGAGGACTTGCTCTTAACTTTATGAACATTACAAGCAAGATCGATGCTAAGATGAGTACAGATAATTTTCTACTGGTATTCCCCCAGGGGTACAAGCGCTACTGGAATGAATGTCGGAAAGCTTCCACCGCTGAAGCCAATCAGCTGGATATTAATGAAGAAGCTTTCTTCTTAGCTATGATCGATTATTTCGTTGAGAACTATCAAATTGATCGAAAGAAAGTGTTTGTCTCGGGTGTCTCGGGGGGCGGTCAAATGGCTTTCAAAATGGGGATGCGCTTACCCGCCACCTTTAGGGCTATTGCAGCAGTAGTTGCCAATATGCCTGCGCCGGAGAATATGGATTGCATAGCCGAGGGCAAACCTATTTCGACCCTTATTATCAATGGAACCGCAGACCCAGTGAATCCATACCTGGGAGGGGAAATGAAAGCGGGGATCCCACTAGGCACAGTGGTCTCGACCCAAGAGACTTTTCAATATTGGGCGGGTTTAGCAGGTTATAAGGGGAAGCCCAAGAAAACCCTTTTGCCGGATCCAATTCCCGATAATCAAATAACTATGGAACAATTTACCTACAAAAAGAAAGGTAAGCCGGAGGTTACCTTGATTAGCGTAATAAACGGTACCCATGGTCAACCGGCTGATCTGGATTTCTATACAGAGGTCTGGGCATTTTTTAAGCGACAGATGTAATCAATAAGCGTACCCCGCACCTCATACGGTTGGTTATCCGGATGATTAAGATATCCTCAAACACCGCTAATGGAAATCGTAACGGTCCGATAAAATCAATGCCCTCATTTTCTAGAGCTGTGAATGTTTATTCCTGTAACAGTAGCGTGTCTGATAATAGGAATTGGCTTCAAATGGGCCTAAGTCGATTCTAAATGCAAAAGATTTGGCCGTTGAAAAAACCTAAAAATTATTACCGTATAGGTTGGGAAATATCTCTTTAAAAGCCTACTTTGTGATGGAAAAATGATTTCATTCTAGACTTTTATTGAAATTAGGTACATAACCTATACCCTATAACCTTGTTCGGTGTTCATGAATTTTACTGTTGTACTGCGCCAGTTAGCCTTCGGTTTGCTTCTTGCGTTCATGGGCTGTACGTCCACCGATACGATTGAATTTTATGTTTCTCCAAGTGGAAACGATGACCATCCGGGCACTCGTAATGCACCTTTCCGTTCGTTGGCACAAGCCCAATTAGCGGTTAGGGAAAAGCTCAAAGATCAGCCTACAACGACTTTTATAGTAAATGTTCAAGGGGGAAAATACCACCTTGAACAGCCTTTTATTTTAACTGAATTGGACTCCGGGCGTGAAGAGGCACCGGTGATATATAGAGCGGTAAAAGGGGAGGTGCCTATTTTTACGGGAAGCGTCGAAATTCGGAATTGGAAAAAGCTGGAGGAAGCTGAACTGTTAGGGTTATTACCTGAAACGAGTCGAGGCGCAGTTTGGGTAGCGGATGTCACAGAAGCTGGGCTGACAAATTTCGGGGATGCGACAACCCTTGGAAAACGACCTGAATTATTTTGTGATGGGCAGCTGCAGACCTTAGCCCGGTGGCCTAATGAAGGATTTGTTCGAGCTGGAAAAGTGAAAGGGGGCACCCTCAAGCCTCAGGATTACCTTAAGCGCCAAGGTACAGTAGAGGGGATATTTGAATATATCGATCAAAGGCTAAATCGTTGGGCTAACGAAAATGACGTTCATTTCGGTGGATATTGGTATTGGGACTGGGCGGATGCATTTCAACGACTTGATAAAATCGACACGCTTTCGAGGACCATTTTTCTTCGCGAACCGTTTCATCATTATGGATATAGGGATAGCCTGCGTTTCTTTGGCTTGAATCTATTTTCAGAAATCGATGCGCCGGGAGAATGGTACTTGGATCGTGCCAATGGGCAGCTTTTCTGGTATCCTCCCGAAGGTAAAAACCCCAATGAGGCTTCTGTGACCATATCGGTCTTTGATGCGCCTTTTATGGTCGAGGTTCAAAACGGCAGTCATATTCAACTGGAAGGGCTTACCTTTCAAGAAGGAAGGGGAAGTGCAATTTCGGTTACAGGGGGTGCGAACTGTCGGATCACCCACTGTAGAATCGAGCGGTTTGGTCGTGACGGTATCCACATTATTGACGGAACAGATCACCATATTGTAGGGTGTTTTCTTAGAACCTTTGGGCATGGCGGCATCAAAATAAAAGGAGGTGATCGTAAAACCTTGACCCCGGCCCGTCATCTGATTGAAAATACGGTTGTCGAGCACTTCTCCTTGTTTAAGCGGACCTACGAACCGGCT
>JBAYRB010000288.1:0-4493 GCA_041676905.1 Spirosomataceae bacterium | reverse complement strand
ATCGTCAGCTCAATCAAGCCGTTTGGCTGAGAAACCGAGATGCCCTTGTGTTCGAAATAAACGGACAATAGATTCCGAAATAATACACCCCTTTTTGAAAGATTTTATTCTTTTTATCGGTGAAATGACCGTATCATTACCTGCATTTCCCTACTTTTGCGTAGTAGTATTTGTCTTAGACTAACTTTCCTTTCTGTTATTGGATCTCTTCATTTACTTGTTTCCCATCTGATGTTAGAAATTGCTAATACCCTCAACGGACTTATCTGGAGTACCGCATTGATAATCTTATGCGTTGGTGCGGGAATCTACTTTTCCATCATCACCGGCTTTTTACAAGTGCGTTATCTGAGGGATATGTTGCACTACCTATTTACTGATTCATCCTCTCCAAAAGGCGTATCCTCCTTCCAATCATTTTCTATCGCCTTATCCGGAAGGGTGGGTACCGGAAATATTACGGGCGTGGCTACGGCCATTACCATGGGAGGGCCGGGCGCCGTATTTTGGATGTGGGCTATCGCGTTTTTAGGAGCTGCATCTGCCTTTATCGAAGCCACCCTGGGTCAAATCTATAAATCTTATGAAGACGGACAGTATCGTGGCGGGCCGGCCTATTACATCGAAAAAGGTTTGGGATTGAAATGGTATGCCGTCCTTTTTGCCATCGTGACGGTCTTTAGCACTGCCTTTTTCCTTCCAGGCGTTCAAAGTAACAGTATCGCGGCCAGTATGAATAACGCCTTCGGAGTGCCTGTGGAATATTCAGGACTGGGTATTACCCTCTTACTGGCGGTCGTTATCGTCGGAGGAGTGAGGAGAATTGGGAAAGTTGCTGAACTGATTGTTCCCTTCATGGCTGGTGGCTACCTTTTGATGGCCATCATCATCATTGTTATTAATTACCAGAGCATTCCTGACGTGTTCGGATTGATCTTCCGGTCGGCCTTCGGTGCGGAACAAGCTATGTCGGGTATAATCGGATCGGCCATAGCCTGGGGAGTGAAAAGAGGAATTTACAGCAACGAAGCTGGCCAAGGTACCGCTCCTCACGCTGCCGCAGCGGCCGAAGTAAGCCATCCCGCAAAGCAAGGTCTCGTACAAGCATTTTCAGTGTATGTCGATACCTTATTAATTTGTACGGCTACCGCTTTCATCATTCTTTTCACCGGACAATATAATGTAGTGAACCCAGAAGGTGGGTATTTAGTCGAAAACGTTCCGGGGTTGGAGATGGGTACTGCCTCCACCCAAGCGGCCGTTAACAAGCATTTCCCGGCATTAGGCAATGGATTTGTCGCAATCGCCTTGCTGTTTTTCGTTTATACTACGATTATGGCGTACTACTATATTGCGGAAACCAACTTGGCCTATCTCCTAAAAAATAGATCAGGGAAAAACCTGATATGGGTTCTCCGCGCGCTCATTCTCTTCTCAACTTTTTATGGTTCCATTAAAACCGCTGAACTGGCATGGGCGCTCGGCGATATCGGCGTAGGCATGATGGCCTGGTTGAACCTAATCGCAATTTTCTTTCTCCGAAAACCTGCCATGAAAGTTTGGCGAGACTATCAAGAGCAACGAAAAACCACTTCTAGCCCCATCTTCGATCCCAAAAAATTGGGTATCCCCCACACCGAAACCTGGGAAGATACCCATGCTGAACAAAGAACTTCTTAACTAGTTTTATGCAAGTTGGAATAAGGATCGGACAGAAAATTCGATCCTTATTCGTTTAGGACAAACCAGTCGGCTCCGTTGTCCGAATATAAAACGACTCGATCACGGAGGGGTCCAGCACCGTTGCGAAAACTATCCCGGTAGGCTGTCCAAGTCGACCAATAAGTAAACGATACATAAACCCTACCCTCCCGGTTGGTCGTAACACGATGGTAAAAAATACTGTAGTTGTTAAAACCGGGAACAGCGAAAAGTACGGGTCCGGCCCAGGTACCATTTGTTTCCATGCGTTGGTAAAACAAACCGGCATTCATCGAGCTCGGGAATTCTACATCCCGACGCCAACCCCTGAAAAAGAGGGTAATTCGATCTTCCTTATCCAATACGGCACCGACATAAGTTTGGTCAATATCCGATATTTTTTGGGGCTCCGACCACTCATCCGACCCAGAACGTGCCGTCAAATGTTGAAACGGACGACCATGTGCTCCAATCACCACATGTCGCGTGCCTTTGCTATCCACTAAAATGGAAGAGATATTGTGTACATCGTTTACAGGCGGTGAGTAGGCTAAGAAACGAGGGGGCGTTAGCTTACGCGTACGACGATCATAGGTAGTAGTATAATTGGGTACCCCAGGATCTTTCCCCTTGGGATCGCTGGTTTCTCCCCATACGATATGCACCAGATCCCCTTCACTAGCCACGGCACTTGGAATACCCGAGTGAGCACTCATCCCCACACAGTTATTTGAAATTAAGATGGGCGCTCCCACCTGGAGTTTTCCCTCTTTAAATTCAGGTATGAGAATTTGCAAGTCATGCACCCTTGACCACATGGCTATTTGCTCCCTATTAGGATTTAATAGGTAGCGCGTAACAATGGGCAAATGAGAGGTGGTTTGACCACCCATCCAGGTTTCCACCCAATAATTTCCCCCTTTGGGTAAGGGTGCTAAATAATTTTGGAATTCTTTGTTAGTTCGTAGTAAATGAGGCTTTTGATCGATATTGACGATCGTATAAATGTTTCCCTCCTGGTCAAACCCAATCACCGATGAAGGGAAATTGACTCGTTTTCCAAGGGCTACCGGAACTTTCTTCCATTCGTTGTCAACCAATACATTGAGCGAATCCGGCGTGACCACCCATGCCCGGTTCTCGACGTCAAAATACATCTGATTCTCCCGGGGATAGGTAGGCTCATAGGCAAAATACGATTGGTTGTGTTCATAAATGTTCAGAGGAATGGGTAACTCAACCGGTTTTTGGGGGTCGTAATTCAATTTTAATTCCCCCAATGCATAGGTCTGCGCACCCTGTTCTTCATCCCTCCCTACGAGTTGAAAACGGAAGGATTCCTGCAAGGTTTTTTTAGGTATTTTGTAGTGGACGGAAACACGCGATGAAGCTCCGGATTGAAGTGTCAAACGACGGGGATGTACTTTTAATTTTCCTGGAAAATCGGTAGATCCCATGGAGAAAGTTAAGGACATGGGACGATCGCTATTGTTATAAACCGAAAAATCCATTTTCCCTTTTTGAGCAGGTGTTGCCCTTTTTGCCTGTCTTCGCGGATCCAATAACCAATGGAGGTCGTTTAGATCAAAATAATTTTGGCGTGACGGTGCCCATATCGGGAGGGGTTTTTGTCCCGCTGCGAATTTATGATTTAACCCTTCGATTAACACGCGCCCACTTGTCGTAGGAAGCCTCAATTCCCAAACCCCCGATTGGTTATCGGTCAAGCCGTTTAAGGTAACCTTTCCTTCGACAGGAGTCACCGATTTCACGAGTCGTTGATGGCCATCCCATACCTCCACCGGTGTTTCATCGCTGGAGAGATCGGTTATTTCTATGGCAAACTGAGGCAATACGGGTTTGAAATAGACGGAGGGAGCCTCATTAGCATCTTTAAAAACAATGGCTTCCTTTCGTTCCGAATCGACATGAGCAGCGCCAGAATTAATGACAAATTTGGATGCATTGGTTGAAAAAGCGATCGTATGTTCATCCAGATGTCTACTTCGTTCAGAGATAATAAACAGGGTGTAAACCCCTTCTCGTAGGTTCTCAGCCTGTATCGTTGCCGACTGGAGAGTGCCTAGGGGTTGAGATTCGGGCGTGAGTAACAATTGCTTATCATGTACAATCCCATCGGGTCCCGTCAGCATAGCGGTTAGGCCACGCCTGCTCCGGGTGGCGTCCTTTTGGTGGATATTCACCACCAGGTTGGGCTCTGTAATGTAAAAATGGATTGCGCCGGTATGCTGCAAACCTGAAATGGTATGTTCCGGCCATGAATTTTGCGCCTGACTCATCACAGTACTTAGGCCTGTGATTACCGCCCAGGTAATGAAAACTTTAGTGATATGCTTTACAAAATCGATTTTAAACATTTAATAGTTGGTCAAATAAGTTGAATAAATCCGGGTTTGGGTAGGCTAAACAGTCGATTGGCTGATTCCAATGTATTCACCCTACATTTCTAAAGAAGAGATTTCATCGTAGGACCTACTAGCTAGGCAAAGAATTCCTGCGTTTTTTGCTATGGAAAATTAGGAAAGGGAGACATCCTTCGAGGGCCTCAGGATGACAGTAAGCCATTGGAACATCCTTCGAGGGCCTCAGGATGACATTAGCCATTTAAACATCCTTCGAGGGCCTCAGGATGACAGTAGCCATTTAAACATCCTTCGAGAGCCTCAGGATGACAGTAGCCATTTAAACATCCTTCGAGAGCCTCAGGATGACATTAGCCATTGGAACATCCTTCGAGAGCCTCAGGATGACATTAGGCATTGAGACATCCT
>JBAYRB010000287.1:0-4525 GCA_041676905.1 Spirosomataceae bacterium | reverse complement strand
GTTTTGGGCTGCCGTTGGGGATAGAGCGTTTACAATAATGTCACCCCTAGCGGGGTTTGGGATGCCGGTGGGGGATAGGGCGTTTACAATAATGTCACCCCTAGCGGGGTTTGGGTGCCGGTGGGGGATAGGGCGTTTACAATAATGTCACCCCTAGCGGGGTTTGGGTGCCGGTGGGGATAGAGCGTTTACAATAATGTCACCCCTAGCGGGGTTGAGTGCCGTTGGGGATAGAGCGTTTACAATAATGTCACCCCTAGCGGGGTTTGGGATGCCGTTGGGGATAGAGCGTGTGGGCTGGATCTCAAGGGGGGAGTGATCTTATCGTTACACCTAAAAGTTATACAGGAAATGCCCTTGTTCCTTAGAGACAGGCAGAGGTCTGAATTTTCATTTTATCAGACCTCCACCGCCTCGATAAAGTCAGTCAAAATTTTCAAAATCGATTTCTAGGAATCGATTGACTTCCGCTTTCCATCGATTTTCTACGAAATCAACATGATCAGGGTGTACATTGTAGGCTTCGTATGCGGCCTCATCGGCGAATATCATTGAAAAACCATAGGTGAAATCATTTTTGGGACTAACCTGGTACAGTGCCTGAAAGTTTTGAACACTGGGAATTGCGCCCAAAAGTTTTAGGCCATCTTCCATAAATTTTCGCGCTTCTTCTGACCCTTTTTCATGTTTTAAATCAAAGATGACCATGTGTTTTATCCCTTTCAAAGGAGGATGAATAGCGTTTTGTGCGGTAGTTTGTTCACTTGACATATCACTTGCTGCTTGGTTGAAATGTTCTAAACCTGCTTTCACATCGGGGACATTGTGGAACCAGTTGGCCTCCTGTTCGATATAAACATAGCCTCCGAAATTTTGGCGTCGGAGCTCACGAGCAATTTGTTTGAAATCCAGCACACCTTCACCAATGACCACATATTCGGTCTTAATTTCACCGGCTTTTGCCACGTCTTTTAAGTGTACGCTGATTAAATGGCCTTCCAATGATTTGAGACATGCGACTGGGTCCAAACCACTACGCGCCCAGTGACCCACATCTCCACAAGCCCCTATATTTGGTCTGCCCGCAGCTGCTTTAAGTACACTGTCGGGATGCCAGTAGTAGCTTTCGCCTTTGGCATGTTGGTGAATGGCCGTTTTAATGCCGTATACCTGACCGAGACTATCCAATAAGTCCCATTCATCCACACGGGGTTCACTTACAAAAAATTCTAGCCCTATTTTTTTTCCCATTTCAAAGTAATGTACCCATTGTTCTGGCGTTTTTGCATCACCTACATAAATGGACCGCATCGACAAACCCTGTTCGGCGATGGTATTTTTCAACTTTTCAATTTCCTCGTCGGTAAGTTGTAAAAGAGTTTTGTCATCAAATTCACTTCCTAGTTTATGAAAGGAGAAGCCCTCCACATATTGGAGACCGGCACTATCGGCTTTTTGCAAGGTTTCCAGGAAGGGGAATTTGTTAAAGGAATAGAGAGCAACCCCTGTTTTCCAGGGTACAGGTGCCGGCGGACTTTCTTTTTGTTGACCCGAATTACAAGATGCTAACAGTCCAATTAGAAAGACTGAGCAAAGAAATAGATGAAACTTTTTCATGACAGTATTTTTCACATTAATTCAATAAGGATTTTTGTGTTATGCGTGTCTTACCCTATCTAAAGGCCGATGCTAGGGCTGAATTACTCTTTTTTCCAATTTTGTTGCCAAAGCGCTTCGTATATGGCTCATTGAAATTAATCTAAGGAATTAACAAAATGTTTTGCACGAAAGTGTTAATTTTGACTGAATCTAAATTTAGTGTGAGGTGTATACTATTGTCAGTGAGGGGAACGTGGAGTTTAGCGAGGAGAACCCTATCGTAAAAACGATATTGGATAGCGAGGGCTGTCTATTGAAAAAGTGCTGCAAAGCATACAAAAAAAAGGGCAAGCGCTGCAAAAAATGTCCTAAAAAATAGCACGATTTGGGGATATTCGAGATGGGATTGTGGGGTTGAAGAAGAACACTGCGGTTCTATAACTTTACGTGTTATTTTCTATTAAATCACACAAAGTGGGGTGAGCGTGAACCCAATTTGCTAATACTTCATTTTCTCCATTTCCTTCAGATTACTCTTATTTGAAAAAGCTCATCGGCTCGTATTATCTTCTGAAATTCACCTCAATCCCGCTTTATTAGTCGTAATTTTGCAGCACGTTACGGAGTGAACGTTAGAAATAATTTGTCATTAGCATGGCTAGAAGAATTCTCAATTATTTTGCCAGTGGGCTGTTGTTAGTAGGACCAATCTACCTTACGTTGTGGATCATCATGACGGCGGTTCAAACTTTGGATAATTTATTGCCGGTATATTTGGATATATGGGGGAACGATAAACCGGTCTACTTTCCGGGTTTAGGATTATTGGTAATTGTCTCCCTGATTGTCTTGTTAGGGTATATTTTTTCGACCGTGGTACCCCAATCGTTTTTTAATATGTGGGATCGCCTGGTCAACCGTATTCCCCTGGTTAGTTTAATTTATACGTCGATTAAGGACTTACTGGCGGCTTTTGTGGGAGATAAGCGAAAGTTTAGCCATCCCGTAATGGTGACGGTTTATAAAGATTCCGGAATAAAAAAATTTGGTTTTATAACCCAGCACGATTTAGCCCATTTCAATATTCAGGACCATATGGCCGTTTATTTGCCACATGCCTATGCGTTTTCCGGGCAGTTGGTTATAGTGCCAAAAGAAAATATTACGTTGGTCGATGCTTCCAGTACGGATGTGATGAAGATGATTGTTTCCGGGGGAGTATCCATGCGGGACAAAGTGACCGAAACAAAACAGGAATTTCAACAAGAAGAGTAATGGTTATCAAAGAAGCAAGCTTTCTAGTCAGTAACACCGATTACCAAAAATGCCCCGATCCGGGTTTACCTGAATATGCTTTTATCGGTCGGTCGAATGTGGGCAAGTCTTCACTGATTAATAGGTTAGCTGCTCGCTCAAACCTGGCAAAAACCTCCTCCACCCCAGGAAAAACACAGTTGATCAATCATTTTATCATCAATAAATCCTGGTATCTAGTGGATTTACCGGGTTATGGGTATGCAAAGATAGGGAAGCACGAGCGGGAAAAATGGGAACGGATGATTTACGATTATTTGCGTAATCGTCCTAATCTAGTTTGTACGTTTGTATTAGTTGATAGCCGGCATGAGATGCAAAAGGCGGATCTTGAGTTTATGATGAATCTTACCGAGTTGGGGGTGCCGTTTAATTTGGTTTTCACCAAAGTTGACAAATTGCGACCTAACCAGGTAAATCCAACCATTGAACGATATCTACAGCAAATGAAAGAATATTGGGAAGAGTTGCCACGATATTTTGTTACATCTTCAGAAAAATCGATTGGCCGTGAAGATCTTTTGTTGGCGATCGAAGAATACAATCAAATATTTAATCAAAGCAGGGGCAATATCGTTGTTTGAAGGTGATTCTTTCCTTTAATTTGCGCCTGAATTTAGTTCATGTACCTACTGAAAAAATATGAGTGAGCCAAAGGAAAACGTGTCAGCGACAGAAAAAGACTATTTACAGGATATAGCTAATATCTCAGGTAAACCGGGATTATATCGTATTTTAAAGCCTGGTCGTACGGGCATCATTATTGAAACCCTGGATGCTAAGCGTGAAAAGAGCATGGCAGCGGCCTCGGCTAAAGTTTCAATTCTAAAAGATGTGTCCGTTTACGTGGAGGGCGATGAGGAGGAATCCATACCGTTAAAGGAGGTGTTTTTGAAAATTAGGGAAGTGTTGGGCGAAGAATTGCCCTTTGATCCAAAAAAAGAGGTTGAGCCGGAAATCCGCGATCAATTTGAAGTTGTATTGCCCAACTATCACAAAAGTAGGGTATATACTTCTGACATTAGGAAAATTTTTACATGGTATCAGATACTCACAGAACAGGTTCCCGAGCTTTTTGGTCAGTCCGGAAAAAAACTGAACAAGGCCGCTAGCGCTACATCCGAAGAAGAGGGAAATTAAAAGGATTAAATACGTATACAAAGAGCCAAAGGGGAAATAGTCCATTGGTAGGAGCCTCTTTATTTTCTCGAAAATAACGTTGAGCGAAAAAATAAACAGGCTCCGCTATGGGGATTAAAATAATTTACTGGATTGTTTTAATAATAAATACTATGGCTTCTATGAAATATTTAACTTTCGGGAAAATGCTGCCTGAGTAACTGTAGTCAAACAGAGTGACGATGTTCATAAATAAGATAAGCCATTATCTGCCTAAGGAAATAATTGGCAACGAGTATTTTACGAAGCTTAATAACTTGTCGAACGACTGGATTATAGCCAGGACCGGTATACGAAATCGCAGAAGAACATCGGAAGGGGAGAATACATCGACGATGGCAGTTGAGGCTGTTAGAACCTTAATGGCTGACGCCCCTTATAGTAAAAATGAAATCGATTTAATTGTTGGCGCTACTTATACGCCCTACGATAC
>JBAYRB010000286.1:0-4563 GCA_041676905.1 Spirosomataceae bacterium | reverse complement strand
CACGTAAATATGGTCTGCCTGTATTGGCCAGCATCGGTGCTTTAACGTTGTTTTTTTACCTCGTAACGGACGAAGTTCAATTCGACGGAGACCCGCGCAATATTAGCATTCAAACAGAATCGTTACGAAATGCGGAGAGGCTCTTAACGCCCATAGATCCCGAAAAGGATATACAACTCTATGTATTTACCTCGAACCAGAACCCGGCAGCTGCCGCGGATGCAAATTATCTGGTCTATCGTAAATTATTGGAGTTGAATGAGAAAGAGTTAGTAAAGACGTTTAATTCAGCAGCTCCTTTTTTTGTTAGTGAAAAGTTAAGCAACCTCAGGCGAATCAAATGGGAAAACTATTGGAGTCAAAATTCAAAAAATAACCAGGTCATTCACGCACTTCATCGATCTGCTGACGAAAACGGATTTTCTCCCCAAGCCTTTCAATTCTTCGAAAATCTTCTCACAGAACCTACCCATGAACTCGAAGGTTTAACGGAACTTTTAAAAGGACTTGGAATCGACAACCTTGTCCAAGAAAACGACGATAAAGTCACCTTCATCACGCCCCTAGTTGTACCTAAGGAAAATATTGAACAGGTCAAGGCGTCCCTAGACGGACTTGATCATGTCCAACTATTTTATCGTATTGAAATGATTGAGTCCCTACTGGAAATGGTCCAAGAAGACTTCAATTACATACTTTTCGTCTCGGCAGGAATTGTGTTTTTAGCACTTTTACTGCTTTATGGGCGTCTGGAATTAGCCTTATTGTCGTTCCTCCCAATGGCCATCAGCTGGATTTGGATCCTCGGAATCACCGTCTTGTTGGATATCAAATTCAACTTTGTCAACGTCATTTTCGCCACCTTCATTTTTGGCCTTGGGGACGATTTCAGCATCTTCATGACCGATGGTTTATTACAGCGTTACCGGTTAGGTAGAAACAAACTAACTTCTTACTCCTCCGCCATATCTTTGTCGGGATTAACCGTGTTGATAGGAACTGGAGTTCTTCTGTTTGCCACACATCCTGCACTGAGATCGGTAGCGGTCGTAAGTGTACCGGGTATCCTATGTATCGTTTTGGTATCTCTGGTCTTCCAGCCAATTACGTTTGGTTTGTTTGTACAAAATCGCGTGGATCAGGGTCGTACGCCTATAAGTATCTGGACCTTTCTCAAAACTTGGTTCTGTTTCGGGTTTTTCGTTTGCATGTGCTACCTGGCATTTCTGATCATGTTGGTACTTATTATTTTACCCTTTTCGACGCGGAAAAAGAAAGAATGGTTGGCGGCTGTCATGTCCAAATTGGCGACTGCTGTCATGATATCGGGTACGCAGATTCGAAAAAGAACCTATGGCCGAGAACATTTAGACTATAATAAACCAGTCATTTTGATTGCGAATCATTCTTCTTTTCTTGACATCATGATCATGTTAATGCACCACCCCAAGGCGGTGATCATGGTGAAAGAATGGGTTTATAAGTCGCCCCTATATGGATGGGTAATCCGCTATTTGAACTATATTTTCATGGAGGAAGGTCCGGAAGCAAACATTGAACAAGCCCGGCAATTAGTGGCCGACGGCTATTCAATTATCATTTTCCCGGAAGGAACCCGATCCGAAGACGGACGTATTCGCCGATTCCACAAAGGAGCTTTCTTACTGGCTGAGCAGCTTAATTTAGCCATACAACCTGTATTCATTCACGGAGCAGGCTATGTTTCCCCTAAAAATGAATTGGTGATCAAACACGGACCGGTCAACGTCGGCATTCAGCCCCGAATTGAACCCGACGATTTAAGGTGGGGCGTAGGTTATAGAGAAAGGACAAAAAGCATATCTCGATACTTCAAAACCGAATTCGAAAAGTTCAAAAAAGAAATGGACGATACCAGGTTCATGAAGCAACGCATTTTTAATAACTATATTTTCAAAGGTCCTGTTCTGGAATGGTACTTTAGAATAAAGTGGGAGCTAGAAAAGAAAAACTATGAGCATTATGATCAATTGATCGGGGGTAGGAAAAGAATTCTTGATTTGGGTTGTGGCTATGGATTTTTAGATTTTTATCTCCATTACCGGGATGAGTCACGAACCATTATAGGGGTTGATTATGATGAAGAAAAAATCGGAATCGCAGCCAACTCCTATGGTAAGACCGATAATCTTCAATTTGTACAAGCAGATGTAGTCGAATATGATTTTAAAAACCAAGATGTCATTTTTCTGACTGATTTGCTTCACTACTTGTCGGAATCTGATCAAAAAACATTGCTCTCTCGCTGCATCGAAAAATTAAATCCGGGCGGGCTAATTTTTATACGCGATGGAATTACCGACAATGGGAATGCTCACCAGTACACCAAATTAACTGAATGGTTATCGACCCAACTATTTGCATTCAATAAAAAACGAGGTAATTTTCACTTTTTCTCCAAAGATGAAATTCGGCAGATTGCTGCGCAAAAAGGTCTAGAACTGGAAGAATGCCCCCATTCCAAACGGACGTCCAATACTCTATTCATACTTAGTAAACCCCATTGAACATGTCGCCAACCAATGAAAATTATGATTTTGTAATTGTGGGCAGCGGTCTGGGTGGTTTGCTATGCGGTTGTATTCTTGCCACCCATGGATACAAGGTGGCGGTATTGGAAAAGAACCATCAGATCGGCGGAATGTTGCAGGTATTCAGTCGAGAAAAAGCGATTCTGGATACGGGTGTTCACTATATTGGGAGCCTCAATCCTGGGGAAAATCTCTATCAAATTTTTAAGTATACCGGAATTCTAGATCAATTGAAGATGCTACGCCTCGGTCCGGACTGTGTCGACGAGATTCGATTCCCCGACGGTTCGGCTTATGAAATTCCGGAAGGTTACAACCGTTTCATTGAAAAGATGACCGGTTATTTCCCCGATGAGAAAGAGAACATTATTACCTATTGCAAGAAGGTCAAGGAAGTTTGTGCCCAGTTTCCACTGTATCAACTTAGCAGTGCCCCTGCTAAATACCTGGATGATCCAGCGTTTATGAGCCTGAGCGTCTATGACTATCTTTCTTCTTTAACATTAAATGAACGACTTCGAAATGTATTGGCTGGAACTAATTCCTTTCTTTATGCGGGGAATAAAGAGAGTACACCCTTTTATGTACATGCTTTAATCACGCATAGTTATCTAAGTGGTGCCTTTCGACTTATCGACGGGGGCTCTCAGTTGGCGATCTTACTGAGCCGAAAGATTAGAGAAGCAGGAGGAAAAGTGTTACGGAGAAAAAAAGTGATCGGTGCTCTGTATAACTCAAATCAAGAAATTGAGGCAGTCAAAACAGAAGATGGAACGATCTACTATGGGAGAAATTTCATTTCCAACCTCCACCCCACTTCGACGATTGACTTGTTTGGAGAAGAAAGATTTTTAAATGTTTACAAACGAAGGGTACGCTCCCTGGAGAATAGCATCTCGTCGTTTACGGTTCATCTCATATTCAAACCGGAATCCTTTCCCTACTTAAATTACAATATTTACCAATACCATGAGGAGGATGTCTGGGCAGGGTTATCTTACGATCCCGACAACTGGCCCTTACAATATTTTATTTACACACCTGCTCATTCTCGCTCAAAAAAATATGCCGATTCCCTATCGGTAATGGCTTTGATGCGTTATTCGGAAGTGGAAAAGTGGGCTGACTCCTTTAATACAGTGACAGAACCCGGGGAACGGCCCGCTGACTACCTGGCTTTCAAAAAGCAAAAAGAAGAACAGGTCATCCAGAAATTAGAAAAGGTTTTTCCAGATATTCGAAGCAAAATACGATCCGTGTATAGTTCTACCCCCCTTACGTTTAGGGATTATACGGCAAGTCCGGAAGGATCCATGTTTGGCATTGTCAAATCAACTATAAACCCGTTAAGCACTGTAATTAACATCAAATCTCATATTCCAAACCTTTATTTGACCGGTCAAAATATCATTATGCACGGAATTTTAGGAGTAGCCCTGGGCAGTATTGCGACTTGCACGGCATTTGTAGACAGGGAAAAGCTAATTCGCGCCATCGCTGAATCCTGAACTTCGTTTTCACCGAATAATTATTAAAGTAGTGCAAAATAGCTTGTAACAGAATATTGTGATTATCTTATAGCTTTCATTTACTAGTCAAACAATATACTTTTCTGAAATGGAGAAATATGATGTTGTGGTCATTGGAGCCGGTCCTTCGGGATCTGTTGCCGCATCGTGGTTAAAATTGAACGGATACCGGGTACTGGTGCTGGAGCGAGATACCTTCCCAAGGTTTCAAATTGGTGAAAGTCTACTCCCCTGTTGTATGACCCATCTGGAGGCCTCCGAACTTTTGCACGCTGCTCAGGCCCAAAATTTTCAGATCAAATCGGGTGCTGCCTTCGTAAGAGACGGAAAAAGATTCGAATTCTATTTCGACGATCAATATACAGAGAATGCATGGACCTATACCTGGCAGGTTAAAAGGGCTGATTTTGACCTTACCTTAATCACTGAAACCGAACGTAAAGGAGTTCCTGTGCGATTTAGAT
>JBAYRB010000285.1:0-4567 GCA_041676905.1 Spirosomataceae bacterium | reverse complement strand
GAAATTAGCGACATGCTATTGTTTAATTTGGATATCGCCGGAATATGTGCATCGGGGGGAAGTGCTTGTTCCAGTGGAACGAATATAGGTTCCCATGTACTCCAGGCTATCTCTGGCAACTCCGATCGCCCTAGTGTGCGCTTTTCGTTTAGTAAATACAACACCACCTCTGAAGTTGATTATGCAGTAAACATTTTGGTAGATCTCTATAAAAAAAATCTGGTTTAATTAATCTACAAGCTCCTTAATCTCAGTTGAGATAATACCGTAACATTGAGTTAATAAACTAGTAATATTACGATCCTAGTTTTGTGCCAGTTACAAAGTTACTAATGGCACTAAACGAATGAGATCTTTACTCACACTATTCTTACTCACACTCCCCTATTACACTTTTGCACAGTATGGCTCGATCCAAGGTAAAGTCATAGACGAAAACACGCAGGAAGGGATCATTGGTGCTAGTATTTTAATTGAAGGTACTAGTCAAGGGGTAGCAACGGACATTGAAGGGCGGTTCGAATTAGGAAATATACTTCCGGGCACCTACTCTCTCCTTATCTCCTCACTGGGATATCAATCACAGAAATTAACAAGTATAGTAGTCGGCAATGAACAGCTCGTCACCCTTGAAGTATCGCTACAAGAGGCGGCGCAAATGATGGAAGCGGTTGTGGTTAGAGCGGCACGAACTACGAATACTCAGTCGGCTGTCCTCAGTGAAATTCGGAATTCAGCGCAGGTCGTTAGCGGAGTATCACAACAGCAAATTAAAATTTCCCAAGACCGAGATGCTGCTCAGGTTTTAAGTCGGGTACCAGGAGTGACCATCGTTGACGGTCGATTTGTGATGGTTCGCGGTATCCCCGAACGATATAATCAGGTCCAGTTAAACAATGCAATTGCCCCCAGTACAGAAGTTGATCGACGTACTTTTTCCTTCGACTTAATTCCCAGCCATGTTCTCGACCGTTTGCTGATTTTCAAGTCGGGTTCTGCCGACAATCCGGGAGATTTTTCAGGTGGGCTCATTAAAGTCTATACTAGCAATGCCTTAGAAGATAACTTTCTCTCTGTTACCGTATCCGGTGGAATTCGCTCTGGGACCACCTTAGAAGATTATTTCCAATCAAAAGGCTCCCGAACAGATTTCTTAGGATTCGACAATGGTTACCGCAAACTTCCCAGTGACTTCCCCACCGAAAATTTACGCGATTTACCCGGCAATGCATCCGCCAGAGTAGCAGCCGCCCATTCGCTAAAAAATAATTTTACACACCAACGTTCGACGGCTCTCCCGGATGTAGGGTTAGGCCTCACATTTGGAAAATCATGGCACATGGGTGTTACCCGCTTAAGTACCTTGACCCTGGCGAATCTATCACAATCCTATTCACATTACCAACGCGATTTTTTCAGGTACCTTGAACAAAGCGATCCTGAATTACCTGTCGAACAAAGATTTGCTTACATCGATAGCTACTACGAAAAAGAAAATAAAATAAGCTTATTGAGTAACTGGAACCTCAATATCAACGCTTATAATAAAATTAACCTTAAAAACCTCTTCAACCAAATCGGTGAAAATCAGACGGTTTTGCGAAACGGAGAAGATTTCAACCAGCAAGTGGGATACCTCCGGAAAAACTACATGTATAAATATCGTAGCCGTACAATTTACTCCGGGCAACTTGAAGGGTATCACATTTTCCCGGCCACTTCCAATACGCTAAACTGGGTTGTGGGCCTTAACCATTTGTCAGAAAACTTGCCGGATCTCAGGCGTTTCAGAACTATAAAGACAACACCCGGAAAAGAAACTACTGAAGAGAATATCTACCGAATAATAACTCCCCCAAGTTCAAATCTTTACGATACAGGTCGATATTTCGGCAAATTGCGTGAAACAGGCGGTAGTATTGGGAGCAGTTTCGAACACAAAAACGACCAAAGTGACGATGAATCCATTACTTATAAAATTGGTTACCTAGTAGACTATCGAAGTCGTCAGTTTAACACGCGCTATTTTAGTTATTATCTACCTGGAAGTATCTCTGTAAACGAACAGGATCGTCTTACGACTCTCCCCCTCAGCCAAATATTTTCAAACGAAAACATTTCGGCCAATGACGGGTTCCGATTGGAAGAAGGCACCCGAGCCAATGATAGCTACCGTGCCTCCAATTTTCTAGGTGCCGGCTTTATAAACCTGGGCAAAAAAATTGGGGTGGTCAATTTAAATCTGGGGGTTCGCGGTGAGTATAATATATTGAGATTGAACACATCCAGCGAAACTGGCAGCCAGTTGGAAGTTAATAACAGAAAATTCTCTCCACTGATATTTATAAATTCCGACTACGATGTCACAGACAAGACAAAATTACGCTTCGCCTATAATCGAACCATAAATCGACCTGAATTCCGCGAGATCGCCCCCTTCTTGTTTTATGATTACGAATTCGATTCAGAACGCATTGGAAACCCCAATTTACAAACAGCTACCATCGACAACTTTGATTTGCGCTACGAGTTTTACCCACGAAATGGGGAAATGATAAGTTTAGGAGCTTTCTACAAAAAGTTTACTAATCCAATAGAAACCTTGATTCTTATCCGGTCTGAATCACCTGGATTTTCTTACCAAAATGCCGAAGGCGCATTTAATTACGGAGTTGAATTCGAACTCCAAAAATCCCTTAGCGACCTTGTGACGAATACGTTTCTTAGTCGTTTCAGTCTCAATCTCAATGCTTCCTATATCTACTCTCGTGTAAATTATGGTGACGATAACCTTCGAGGTCAGGAACACAAAAGAGCTTTGCAAGGCCAATCGCCGTACATCGTAAATACAATCCTACAATATACCGACGAAGCCTCGGGCTTGCAGTGGGCAACATCTTACAATGTTTTCGGGAAACGCATATTTGCCGTCAGTAGTAGCATGTTCCCTTCTATCTATGAGTTACCACGCCATTCACTCGACATAACCATTACCAAAAACTTCCACGATAAACTCAGTTTAAAAGTCGGCATTCAAGATGTTCTAAACATGCGGTATCGCTTTTATCAGGATACTAACCGGGACACACGAATCGATACTGTAAACGACCATCCAATTTTCAATTATCGTAGAGGCTTACTGTTTAGCGCTTCCTTGACGTACACTGTAAAATAATTCATCAATTCTGTAAACACAACACCAATTCAAATGAACACAAATCGTTTAAGTACGTGGCTATTAGCCATAGGATTGCTACTTGTCATCGGGTGTAAAAAGAACGAACCTACGCCAATTACCCCTGAACCCGAAACAGAAGAGTATGTTGTTTTGAAGGGTGACCTGGCTACACAAACTTTAACCGCTGACAAAAAGTATTTGTTAGAAGGTGTCGTCTATGTAAGAAACGGTCAGACGTTAACCATCCAAGAAGGCACTTTAATTGCAGGTGAAAAAAAGTCGAAAGGTACACTTGTTATCGACCGGGGAGCTAAACTGATTGCAAAGGGAACGCCTGAAAAGCCCATTATTTTTACCTCTAACCAAGCTGCAGGCGATCGTGACCGGGGTGATTGGGGCGGTCTAGTGATTTTAGGCCGTGCAAGGGTAAATTTGGATTCCCCTGGGATTGAAGGCCTCGAAGAAAACATCGTTTATGGCGGCGATGATGACGAAGATTCTTCAGGTGAACTGGAATACGTACGCGTAGAATTCGCTGGAATAGAACTCACCCCCAATAATGAAACCAATGGTATCACACTTGGAGGCGTAGGGCGAGGAACAAAATTCGAACATATCATGGTTAGCTTTGGAGGAGATGACGGATTCGAATGGTTTGGGGGCTGCGTCAATGGAAAATATTTAGTGTCCTTGGGAACTTGGGACGATTGCTTCGACATTGACAACGGATTTTCAGGTAATCTACAATTCGGTCTCAGTATTCGCTACCCTAGTTATGCAGATCAATCGGATTCCAATGGATTTGAGTGGGATACCGACGGGCAGAACAACCTGGAGCGCTTCCATACAACTGCAACCGTTTCTAACTTCACTATTCTAGGCCCGGCTATCGACAATAATAGCTACTCGGCCAATTACAAGTACGGAACTGACTTGCGAAGAAACGTAGCTGCCTCTCTCTACAATTCGGTCATAGTCGGTTTTCCTACGGCTTTTCGCATGAACCAAAGTTCTGTATTCCCTAATTATGCCAACGGAATCGGTGAAATTGCTAATAATATTTATTACGCAAAAAACACTGCTATTGTGTCCGGATCTGATGTAACCGTCACAGACATTGCTGCCTATTTGGAGAAAAACGACAACATCGTTAAAGCCGGTTCTGAGTATCAAACGGTTGATGCATACCAGGAATTAGGCTTGAAAAGTGACTGTTTTTTTGGAAAACGTCTGCATACCCAATACCCTTCAAATCCCGACTTTACCGTGGCAAACGGATTGCTTGCGAATGGTGCTAAGTTCGATTACCCCCGCTTTAGCGAAGCACTCCGTACGGATCACTTCGATAAAACGGTCTCGTTCCGCGGCGCATTCGGAAACACAGATTGG
>JBAYRB010000284.1:0-4571 GCA_041676905.1 Spirosomataceae bacterium | reverse complement strand
TGTCATCCTGAGGCTCTCGAAGGATACTCCAACGACCCATGCCATCCTGAGCCCTACTGTCATCCTGAGGCTCTCGAAGGATGCTCCAACGACCCAATGTCATCCTGAGGCTCTCGAAGGATGCTCCAATGGCCCTTCCACCCTTCAAAAACCCCAGCGCAAGCCATTTCAAGAACCATAACCTAACAGGCTTCACGCATTGCTAGTGCCTGTACCCCCCTCTAAATCCTCAACCCTATTCAAATTCCCAAATTCCCTTAGTACCTTAGTGGCTTTCCGGGTCGGTACCCACATACATTGAAATAATTGAACCATGAAAGAATTTATAGCAGATGAATTCCGCAAATTACAGGACGACATTTGTGCTGCCCTGGAAAAGGAAGACGGAAAAGGAAAATTCCAGGAGGACCTCTGGCAACATCATTCCGGGGGCGGCGGAAGAACCCGGTTGATTCAGGAAGGTAATGTATTAGAAAAAGGAGGAGTGAATTTTTCGGCAGTAGAAGGAACCGTTCATCCAAGGCTGCGAGCTCAGATGAACTTATCTCCGGACGACGAGGTCAATTTTTTCGCCACTGGCGTATCGATCGTCATGCATCCCTACAGCCCAAAGGTGCCCATCATCCATATGAATGTACGCTATTTCGAGCTGAGCAACGGTACTTGTTGGTTTGGGGGAGGCATTGATCTAACCCCCCATTACGTCGTAGAAGAACAAGCCCGGTACTTTCATCGTCAGCTTAAAGCGGTATGTGATGCCCATCATCCAGCATTCTATACCCGTTTTAAAAAATGGGCCGATGACTACTTTTTCCTTCAACACCGTGGTGAAACCCGAGGAGTAGGCGGTATTTTCTTCGACTATCTTAAACCTGATCACGCCGACCATGGTTTAACTAAGTCGCAACTTTTCGAATTTGTCATCGATACCGGGAAAACGTTCGCACCAGTTTACACACATCTCATGTCCCTAAACAAGTCTAAACCATTTACGGAAAGCGAAAAAAATTGGCAGTACCTGCGTCGGGGGCGTTATGTTGAATTTAACCTAGTGTGGGACCGAGGCACCAAGTTTGGATTAGAAACGGGCGGTCGTACCGAATCCATTCTTATGAGTCTGCCACCTCAGGCAAATTGGGCTTATGACTACCAACCTGAACCCGGCACAGCTGAAGCCCGAACCCTCGAATTCCTCAAAAAAGACATCGATTGGTTATGATTCGATGGGGCGCTTCCAGAGTGCCCCTTTTTCAATTTGCAAGTCGGAGGGGAAATTGTTATGATATAATTGTCCGGTTCCCAAACCCTGAGGTAGGGAATTATCAAAACAGCCGGTAAATTGCGCTATTGCGTTTAACCCAAAGTTGGATTCCAAGGCCGACGTCATCCACCAACGGATTCCCAACGACTCAGCTATTTCTATCCACTGCCTGGTTATAGAAAAACCACCGAGTAAGGTTGGTTTTAGAATGATATAGGGTGGCCTAATGGTCTCCAATAATTCCTGCATAGCCTGTTGATGCATATGGCCTATCAACTCCTCATCAAGTGCAATGGCCAAGGGTGATTGCTCCACCAAAGTAGCCATTTTTTCGGGCTGACCTTGGCGTATGGGTTGCTCAATCGAATGGATATCATATTCGGCCAAACGCTTTAATTTGCTTAAGGCCTCCTCCAAGGTGAATGCCCCGTTGGCATCAACACGTAGTGTAATTTGATCGCTAGAAAATCGTTTCCGAATGCCTTGTAGTAGTCGACATTCCTGGTCGAAGTCAAGGGCACCCACTTTCATTTTCAGCGTTGTATAACCCTCCGCCAATTTACGCTCGATTTGCTCTTCCATAAACTCAGGCTGCCCCATCCAAATCAAACCATTTATCTTAATAGGTTGCTCCCCTCGTGTAAAAGGATTATCGAAATAAATGCGTCGGCCGCCATTTTTAAAATCGATCAGGGCGGCTTCTACGGCAAAACGGATGGAAGGGTAACGGGAAGGCACTAATCGATTCACTAAATCATCGACTTTCCATCCCGCTATTTCGAGTTTTAAACGGTTAAATTCCCGGGTAATGTCTGACAATACCTTCTCAAATTCCGGAATGTCATCCATACTTAATCCTTTCAGTGGCCCTGCTTCCCCCACCCCGTATACCTCCGGATAATCGATATCTCTAACCGTTAGTACATAGGTGATCTTGGAGGTCAATACCCCTCTCGAAGTACCGGCTTCAAATTTAAATCGGAGGGTATGGGGTGCGAAAGAAAGTAGCAACGACATGGCATGAATGACTAAATCTGCTTAATTTGAACGGCAAATTATGAAATTAAACAACTTTGGGGACTACTTTCCGAGATCTTTCCGCAGTACGTAAGGCACTCTTGCCCATGAGTTGGCTTTACGGAGCTATCACTGATCTTCGAAATTTCGGCTTCGACCATTCCTGGCTTTCTATCGGGAAAACTTCTCATTATGTTATATCTGTAGGAAATTTGACGGTGGGGGGTACAGGGAAGACACCGATGATAGAATTTCTCGTTCGCGTACTCCTGCCACATTACCGTATCGCTATCGTCAGTCGGGGTTATGGTAGAAAAACCAAAGGTGTAGTCGTGGCAACCTCAGAAAGTACCGCTGCCGAAATCGGGGATGAACCCCTACAGTATTATCAAAAATTCAATTTTAACGTCCCTGTTGTGGTTGCAGAAAAGCGATTGGAAGGAGCTCAAAGCGCTAAAAAAGAATTTCCCGATACCCATATCCTTCTTCTGGACGATGCTTTTCAACACCGGGCGATTCACCGGGATTTGAATATTTTACTTACCGACTATCATCGTCCGTTTTATAAGGATCATCCTTTCCCGGCTGGGAACTTAAGAGAACGAAGGCGTGGAGCAAACCGTGCGGACCTCATCGTGGTCACCAAATGTCCCTCCCACCTAGACGCTATTTCCCGACAAAAAATACGATCATCGATCTCGCGCTACCTAAACAAGGAGGTCCCCATTATATTCAGTACCGTACAGTACGGTTCCCCTTTACCTTTCCTCGGACAAAATAAACTGGATGACTTTACCCTACGAATTGGATTATCCGGATTAGCCCAAAACCAGCCTTTTGAAAATTTTATCCGTCAAACCTACGGTGTGGAGGAATTCAAGGGGTTTGCCGATCATTTCGACTATTCGGCGAATGACCTTCGGTCCTTAGGAATACTACAAAACCCGGATGCAGCATTGTTGACGACCGAGAAAGATAAGGTAAAATTACTCCCCCTCGCACAGTCATTGGGTATAGCCAATCGATGCTTCTTTTTGCCCATACAACCCCAATTTAACGAAGAGGACCTTGCCATCCTAATGCATTTGTTACCCTAATAAGTTAACTATTCCCGGAATTCCCCATAAATAACAATTTATTCCTAATCTGGACTTAGCCTAAATAAATAAAACTTTTACCTTTGTGACCAGTCTTGGGATTGTCATCCAGACAGGCAAAAATGAAGTTCAATACGACCGTACGGATTACCCTTTTAATTGCATTTTTCCTGGTTATTGTATTTGTTCCCGACCACGTAAACGGGCAGCATACGATTTCGGGTAGGGTGTTAAATGCCCAGGATAGCCTTCCGATACCGTACGCTGTTTTAACCCTTCAAAATGGTGAAATATGGGCCATGACCGACGAGGGTGGGAATTTTACGCTAAAAAACGTTGCCGAAGGTAGGAATCAATTGAAGGTAGGCCTATTAGGGTACGCAGATCATACTCAAGAGTTGCTAGTACATGCCTCATTCCAACCTTTAGTAATCTACTTGAGAGAGCAAAATCTGAAGCTTAACGAGGTGCTCATAACGGCTCGGCAAAAGGATGAACAACTAAGTACTTCTTTCAACCTCGACCGCACCGTACTCGATCATATGCAAATGTTGAGTGTTACCGACGTCACGAGTTTATTACCAGGTGGCAAGACGACCCGAACTCCTCATTTAGCTACAAGTTCGGGTCAACAATTTGCGATAAATGGTGGGACCAATGAAATGGGAAATGCGCTATTTGGCGTGGCTGTCGAAAGCGACGGAGTCAGGTTGTCGAACAACGCCATGCCCCTGGCCAACCCTGGGGGCGTAGATACGCGAAACATCACCTCGTCGAATATTGAAAGCATTGAGGTCGTAACAGGAATCCCGTCGGTGGAATATGGCGATTTGAGTAATGGACTCGTCAGGATTAAAACGCAAAAAGGAGCAACTCCCTTTGTCCTTGACCTGGTAACCAAGCCGAATACCAAACAAATTGCCTTGGGAAAGGGCTGGAGTCTCGGTCCAAATGCGGGCGTAATGAACGTGAATCTCGAACATACCCGTTCGGTTTCTGACCTGGCTTCCCCCTACACGTCCTACGCTCGAAATGGTCTCTCGATTCAATATCATAACACTTTTGGAAATAAAGGAAACCACCCCTTGGAGTTCAATGCGGGCTTAACAGGCAATTGGGGCGGTTTTGATCGACGTTCGGACCCCGACTTATTCGTCAACACCTACTCCCGGGAAAAGGACAATGCTTTCCGAGCG
>JBAYRB010000283.1:0-4588 GCA_041676905.1 Spirosomataceae bacterium | reverse complement strand
GGGGTGTTATTATCATCATATATAATTGAATATGTATGATGGATGATTGGCGGGGTTTTCATCGGAACACCCTTCGAGTGCCTCAGGGTGACAATGCGTCTCAGGGTGACAATGCGTCTCAGGGTGACATACCGTAGCTTACGTCGCTGAAACACCCTTCGAGTGCCTCAGGGTGACATTACGTCTCAGGGTGACATTACGTCTCAGGGTGACATCGTCTCAGGGTGGCATCGTCTCAGGGTGGCATGATATCCCTCCGACATGACATCGAGGCTAATCCTCCGCCAGGGTCTTGGAAATATTAATACGGTAAATCCCCAAAGAAGGAATGGCGGCGGCAAGAATACCGATGATGATGGCGGCGACCAATAAATACATCTCTTCCGAAAGTATCGAAAAGTCCCTGAAAGAATAATGGAAATCACGCTCTGCCGTTTTGCTGAAGGTCCATAATCCTAAACGACTCAAGCCAATGCCGGCAATAAAACCGATTAGCGCTAATAGCAACCCTTCAAATAACAACAGGAAGAATAATTTGGTACGGGTGGCTCCCATCGAAAGTAACAATGCCATTTCGTATTTCCGCTCCTTCAATGAGTTGTAGAGGGAGACAAAAACGCTCACGCCCGCAATCAGCATGATCAGAATGGCGAGGGCACGTAAGGTTTCAATACCAACGCCGAGTAGCTCAATCAGTCGGTTGATTTCAATACTTGGTAAGGCCGATTGCAACTTGGTGTTTTCGTTGATCATACGGGGCAAAGTCATCAAAGCCATGGGATTCCGGAAAGTGATCAATGCACTGGTGACCTCTGCCACCTCTTCATGGTCTTCCTCATCTTCCCCATGGTCATGATCGGCGTGGATATCCCATACACTGTTAAGAGGGGTAAGGATGAGCTGGTCGAGTACCGAACCCGAAGGTTTAAAAATCCCCTTCACCACATACAAATGATCGCCATGGGCTTCGCCCTCTTGGTCAAAGCCGTGCGAACCAGCGAAGGTGTCGCCCACTTTGAGTCCGGCGCCTTCGGCCACCTTATACCCGATGGTTACCTCCATACTTTCACCGAAGAGTTCTCCGGTTTCCAGTTCTCCCTCAAAATGCGTTACGTAATCTTCGGTCGTTCCGACGATGCGGAAACCCCGATAGTTGTCGCCCATGGAAAGGGGAATAGCCGCTTTTACCATGGGATTCTTCTGAAGCCGCTCTACCTCCTCCAAGGGAATATTGCCCGTGGGGGCATCGATCTGATAGACGGACGATAGGATCAATTGCAGCGGACTGCCTTTAGCTCCCACCACCATGTCGATGCCTTTGAGATTGCGACGAAACTGCTCGTCGAGCTGTTTGTTAAGTAGGAGTAATAGGGAGATAATACCTATCCCTAAGGTGAGAAGCAAGGCACTCAGAAAACTGTTCAGTTTTTTATCCCGAAGGTTGGCCCAACTAAGATTTAATAAATTCATTTTCTATACAGTAATGCGCTAAAGCTATCTTCAAATATGAAATGTCCTGACGGGGATCATAGGAAGACCCGATCCTGGAAAGTATCTTTCAGGCGCTGATCGTGGGTCACCACAATTAAACTAGCGCCGATTTGATTCGACTGTTCTTTGAGGAGATTAATAACCCGCTCGCAGTTAAGGTCATCGAGACTGGACGTGGGTTCATCGGCTAAAATCAGGGTTGGGGCGTTCATTAAAGCCCTGGCAATAGACACCCTTTGTTGCTCACCCTGGCTAAGCTGATACGTCCGTTTGTGGAGATGGTCAGCAAAGCCTAATTGCTCGGCCAGGTAAATGGCCCGCTGTCGATCGGGTTTGCGACCGGCCAGGTAATTCGCGATATGGAGGTTGTCGGCAACTGAAAGCGCATTTACAAAATGGGCTCGTTGGTACACTATTCCGATTTGTTCAGCCCGCCATTGAGCCAGTTGCGTCGGGGTCATCGTTGTCACCTCCTGACCACCAATTTTTATCGTGCCGCCCTTGGGTTTTAACAAAAGTGCAAGCAAATGCAACAAGGTTGTTTTACCTTTGCCCGACTGACCCAGGATCAGTAACGACTGATTGTCCGGACAGCTAATATCCGGGAAGGTAAATTTCCTGGAAGAATGATAGGAATACGTGAGACCTTTGGTTTCAAGCATTATGAAAATATGTTGTTTTAGCCAAAAATAGTCAAATCCTAGTGAAAAGCCTGATTCAGTGGCATGACTTTTTGGGTAATCTGATCCCGTTGAAGCACAGGTTTGAACGGTTCATGCAATAGACCGGGATTTTGGAACGTTTTAATCTCGGTTTGGCGTAAACAAAAAGAATTTTACAAGAAATCTATGAAGATGCATTTTTTGGGGACAAAACTGGGTAGGAAGTGGATGAATAAAGGGTTTGTCCTGGGGTTATGGGCGGTTTTTACGGTTGCGTCAGACCTCTATGGCCAGAGTTACAAGAATTATTTTGTGCCCTATTCTACCGTGGGATTCGGCGTGGGTACATCGAGTTACTATGGTGATTTAGCGGCCTATCGTAGGGTGGTGGGTTCTACCTTTAAAATCATACGTTGGAATGTGTCCGGAGAATATACCCGGCATTTCACCCCTCGTTTTGCTGCACGTGCTTCCTTAACCTGGGCGAGAATCGCCGGGGACGATTTTGTGATGAACCAAAATCGAGGAAAGGTGAACAATAATTTGTTCCTCCGGAACCTCCATTTTAGAAATGACATTAAGGAACTAGCTGCGGTAGGGATCTACAAGATTACACCCGATGGACGTAGTTACGATCGTCGATCCCAGTTCGGCGCCTATGTTTTCGGGGGTGTGGCTTTATTTGCCCACAATCCGAAGGCGAGGCTTCCTGTCGATCCAGAGACCTTGGAAAAACAACGCTGGGTAGCCCTTCAACCCCTAGGTACGGAAGGTCAAGGACAGGTGGACGGTCCTAAATTGTACTCGCTCGTTAATGTGGCCTTCCCTATCGGCTTCGGGTTACGTTATAAAGTGAATCCTAAGTTTGACATATCGGCAGAACTTGGTTTCCGATTTACCAACTCAGATTACCTGGACGATGTGTCCCAAATGGATTATCCCGACCCTTCTACCTTTGCTGAACCTACGGGCATGGAGCTCTCTAATCGAGCGTTTGAGGTTATCCCCGCACGTAAACCTAAGCGCGATCGTACCGCTTTGTTACAAGAATACCTGGGATTAAGCTCCAGTCAGGATCCCTACGCCTATCTACAACAGTATCCCGACCTAATTGGACCACGAGGTACTAAGCCTAACCGTGCGGATGCCTATATGACTGGAACCATTAAATTGATTTATGTATTAGGACCCTCCGTAAAGTGTCCGCCCCTCAAATAACGATTGCCGATGTTGCCCCGGATTTTCCGCTGCGTGTTGTTGATCACCACCTGCCTGTCTCAATTTGCACCGTCCCTGTTAGGTCAGAAACTGGAGGTGGGCGGTGGACTGGCGGCTGCGAATTATACGGGAGACATATCCCCCCAGTTTCAAATCCGAAATTTTCGTCCCGGTGGGGATCTTTTTGTACGGTATAACCTTAAGAGCGGTTTTACCTTCCGAGCCCAAGCAGCAGTTGCCGGGATCGCGGCCTCGGATGTTTACGCCGACAATCAATATCAGCAGTTGCGCGACCGGTCTTTTAAGACCCTTTTGTTGGAGGGAAGTCTGATCACTGAATATAATTTTTTAGACTACAAAGAGAGTCGTCGGGCGCTCAATTGGACGCCCTACGTGTTCGGAGGGGTAGGGTATACCTTTTTTTCACCCCGACCTAATTCCGGCTCTTATTCAACTTCAACCCTGGTTTTACCTTTCGGAATTGGCGTAAAATACGAATTCAAGCGTCCCTGGAGCGTGGGCGTGGAATTTGGCGCCCGCAAAACCTTTACCGATTACCTAGACGACTTCGGTGGGGAAGAGGTATCGTTGGATAAATATGAAAACGGTAACCCCGCCTTAAAGGATATGTATTATTACCTCGGCGTACGATTGAGCTATACGTTTTATAAGATCGTTTGTCCGTAGCAGGGCTTCTAGGTTTGGGCTATCGTTGGGGGATCATGCAGATTCCTTTGGAACACCCTTCGAGTGCCTCAGGGTGACAATCCCTTCGAGAGCCTCAGGGTGACATTGTCTCAGGGTGACATAGGGTGGCTTACGTCGCTGGAACACCCTTCGAGTGCCTCAGGGTGACATTGTCTCAGGATGACATTGGGTGGCTTACGTCGCTGGAACACCCTTCGAGTGCCTCAGGGTGACATTGTCTCAGGATGACATTGCAGGATTAACAGGAAATTTATTTATTGTTTACCTTCGTTCTTGGCAGACGGTTGCAACCCCGATAGGGGTGGTATTGTCATTATATATAATATGTATGAAGGGTGATTGGCGGGGTTCCACTGAACCACCCTTCGAGAGCCTCAGGGTGACATTGTCTCAGGGTGACAGTTGCCCAGGCTGACATCACGCCTCACAGTGGTATTGCGGGATTAATTGGAAATTTATTTAATGTTTACCTTCGTTCTTGGCAGACGGTTGCAACCCCGATAGGGGTG
>JBAYRB010000282.1:0-4604 GCA_041676905.1 Spirosomataceae bacterium | reverse complement strand
CCGTTCCATCTTTTACTTTACCCGGCCAACGTACGATAAACGGAATACGATGACCGCCTTCATAGGCGTCTGCTTTCATTCCGCGTAATTCACCCGCAGAGCGATGTCCGTACTTTTCTATTTCCTGCTGACGCCAATAAGGGCCATTGTCACTTGCAAAAATAACGAGCGTTTGATCAGCTAATCCTCTCTTATCCAGTTTATCCAGTATTGAACCAATAGCGGCATCGATCTGCTGTACGAAATCTCCGTATTCTCCAGCTCCGGAATGTCCACTATGGTTTGAATCGGGAAGCCAGGGGGTATGCGGCCCCGTTAAAGGCAGGTAGAGGAAAAAAGGTCTTTGAGCTTCTTGCTTATCGATAAACTCAATTGCTTTTGAAATAAAATGGGGCAATACATCCTCAAAGACAAAGGAAGGAGACTTTAACCCACCCCGCCAAAAAGGCCCGGTATAACCAGAATCGAGGCTATTTCCTTCGGTCGAATCGGTTGGTGTCTCAACTAATTTCTGATTTTCGATATAGCAATAAGGTGGCATGTCTAACGATGCGGGAAGGATATAGGAATATTCGAAACCGGCGGCTCGAGGCCCCCCGTTGATAGGTCCTTCGAAATCAATATCATTTGGATCCATATCCGTTGCGATGCCGTAATCGTCGGATTCCAGCAAATGTTCTCTCCCTTCTTTTACGGCCCAGTCGACCCCCAGGTGCCATTTCCCAATAACCGCCGTGCGATAACCGTGTTGTCGGAGCAATTTTGCTACTGTTAGTTGATCTGGCTCGATTAGGGTTCGGCTATACCCTCGCAAAACGCCCACTGGTTTTCTGCTTCGCCAGGGGTAACGTCCGGTGAGGATGGAATAACGAGTTGGCGTACAGACCGAAGACGGAGAATGAGCATCGGTAAATCGCATTCCTTGTTTAGCCAAGGCATCCAGGTAAGGTGTTGCGATTTTACCTTCAGGATTATAAACAGAAAGATCCCCATAACCCATATCATCGGCTAAGATATACAAGATATTGGGGGGTAAATCTTGTTCGTTACGGCAAGCTGTTATTCCGAAAAACATACATAATACAGCCATACCGCCTAGTTTTTGCAAGGGATTTAGCGATTTTAAGTTCATAACCGTCGTTCTTTTACCGGTAGGGTTTAGCACCTACTTTGGCTACCCATTCCTCATACATTTTTTGCATAGTTGCAGTGCGATCCGACTCACTGCTGCTAAGGTCAACCGCCTCGGAAGGATCCTTGTCTATATTATATAAAGCCCAAGTTGGATCTTGTTTATCCTTGACCAACTTCCAGTCCCCTACTCGTATCGCTTGATTGCCTTCATGTTCCCAGCAATAAATGCGTTCTTCGATCGGTTCTCCCGTCCAAAGGGGCGATAAGCTTTTCCCGGCCAAAGGTATATCAGCATTCCTACCAGCTAGTTCGAGGGCAGTTGGCACCAAGTCGACGATGTATCCCGGGACTGAATGGTAGTTCGACTGAGGTTTAATTTTTTCCGGCCAGGAAATGATACAGGGCGAGATGACACCTCCTTCATGCAGATATCTTTTATATTTCTTAAAAGGGGTATTGGAAACATTAGCCCAGGGTGTATCGTAAGTCACATACGAACCACGCGCTCCAATTTTGGCCTGGGGGTCATGGAAATTTCTCTTGGCTACATTTTCCGCACAGGCGCCATTATCCGAGATAAAGACTATCAACGTATTATCCCATTGACCATTGGCTTTCAGCTTTTCCACCAGCCTACCGATATTTTGATCCATCCGATCAATCATGGCGGCATATACGGCCATTTTGCGAACCCATTCTTCCTTATTATCTACTTCTTCCCAGGCGGGTATATCTTCAGGTCTTGGGAAGTAAGTAAATCGCTCATCGATTACACCCAATCTTTTCATCCTTTGGAACCGACGTTCACGGATTACATCCCAACCCTCTTTATACAAGTCGAGGTACTTCTCTACATCCGACTCGGGGGCATGTAAAGGGAAATGAGGGGCTGTATAGGCAAGATATAGGAAAAATGGGGCGCCTTGTTGATGGGTTCTATGGTCATCTAAATATTGAAGGGCAAAGTCGGTAAAAGCATCGGTTGCATAAAAATCGGGAGGGGTTTGATATTCTTCGTCGTCTAACACGAATTGTCGTTTTCCTTTTTCCTGGGGAATCACTTCATAAAAACTCGAGGCTCCGTTGATCAGCCCGAAGTAACGATCGAACCCTCTCTTTCGAGGCCAGTGTTCGGGTCTTTCTCCGACATGCCATTTACCCGACATATAGGTACGATAGCCCGCCTCTCTAAGGAGCTCAGCAATGGTAGGAATATTTTGATGGAGAAAACCTTGATAACTACCTTCTTCGTATTTTTTTCCCACGGTAGACACCATATGCCCCATACCTACCTCATGCGGGTATCGCCCCGTCAGGAGACTGGCTCGGGTAGGGCAACAGCGAGCATTGTTATAGAAACTCCGCATCTTAATGCCCCCGGCAGCTATTTTATCCAAATTGGGGGTCTCTATTTCTCCACCGTAGCAACCCAGATCGGAATATCCCATATCATCCACCATGATATAAATGATATTGGGACGATCTTCCTCTTTTTCTTTTATGCAGGACAGAAAGAAAGGAGCAAGGAGTAAAACACTTCCTAAAAATATGCGAGATGATCGTACTAGGGTTTTGGGAGTAATTTTCATTTCGATGAAAGGTAAATTCAATATTCAATGAAATTAAAAATTGTATCTGTTAGGGACTGACCCTCTTCAAAGTTCTGTATTTAACTTCCTCTACTCATTAGCCGATTTTGAGTTGGAAGCGTTTACGTAATTGGTGTAAAATTGTTGGAGAGAGCTTTTTGAAAAACTCAACCGATCGCCCGTTTTCTTCATTATATTTTGCAATTCGGTGAAAAGCTGCTCAATTTTTTCTCTATTCTGAGGTAGAAAGGCTAGATTTTCTTTCTCCATCGGATCCTTCTTCACATCGTATAATTCAAAAAAGTATTCATCCTTGAAAGTGTCCACAATCAACTTATCATTGCCTCTAACCAAACATCGTTGTCCGTTCCCCAGTGAACCATTCCCGTCATATTGAATAAAAACAGGAGCTCTCTGCGTTGATTTACCTGCCACCAGGTGAAGTAGGGAAATACTATCAAGAGGAGTCGGTTGTTGGACTCCAAAATAATCCAATAAGGTAGGTAGTACATCGACCAGGCTTACGGGGTTAGCTATTTTAGTGACCGAAGGTTTATACGAACGAGGGAATTTGATGAATAACGGAACACGCACAGACTCTTCATACATGCACATTTTTTGCCATAGCGAGTGGCTGCCCAACATTTCGCCGTGGTCGGAAGTGAAGATAATCATCGCTTCGTCATAAAGTCCCTCTTCCTTCAATACTTGTATCAATCGTCCTACTTCGTCGTCCAGCAATTTTACTAAGCCGAGGTATTTTGCCCAGGTATCGGTCCATTGTTCACGGGTGTAGCGCGAGCCTAAAAACCCGGTTAAGCTATACATTTGAAAGGGTGATTGGCCTGGATACCAGACCCCTACATTTTCCGGCACCTGGTAATCACCGGGTTTAAACATTGAAAAATATGGATCTGGAATATGGAATGGAGGATGGGGGGCTAGGTACATTGCATTTAATAATAGCGGCTTATTTTTATCGCGGCTTTTTATCGCTTTAATGCTTTCAGTCGTGATATAATGATCCAGGAAATACTCGAGTCCGTCGGGATAAAGTTCGGTTTTGGGGGTTGAATAGGATCGTAATCTCGTAAAACTTCCAGAGACCAATTCGGGTGCTTCGGCTTTAAAGTGTCGCCCCCCTGGTTTCGTTTTTTTCAATTGACTCAACCATTTATTATAATCGGCTTGGGTGGTCCATCGTGTTGGACTATTGGGCTTTTTATCAATTTTTTCTGCGGTAAATAAATGTTGCTTGCCGACATGATAGCTATCCCAGGACTTTTCAAAAAGGGTATACAGGTTTGCTGTACCCGCTACCACCGTTCCGTGAACTTCATCTTCCGCCGACCATGGGTTTATTTTGGAACCGTTACGGTTGGGAAACAGACCCGTAAAGAAAGCGGCACGGGAGGGAGCACATAGCGGTGAAGCGCAATAAGTTCGCTCGAAGTCTACGCTTTCGGCCTGCAATTGACGGATATGGGGGGTCATTTCTCCCAGCACATCAGCCCTTAATTGATCGGCCATGATGATCACGACAGGTCCCTTCTGTTGTGAAAAACCGGGAAGAGAAAAGAGTATCCCTACCAGTAGCCCTATATTTTTCTTCAGCATCGTACTTTGAACTTAGAATTTCGAAACCCCCTATTTACCAATGGAATACAAGTTCGCAAGGGATGGATTCACCCTTCGCATGTAGGAGTAAAGCCTGTCTTCCAACTGTTTTGCCCTTTTTGAATCGGATTTATAGAGATCATTTTTCTCACCCGGATCGTTCGCTAGATTGTAGAGTTCCATCTTTCCTGTTTTCCAAAAACGAATTAGCTTGAAATCTCCGACCATGATCGCTGAATGCGGATAGGTGTTGTGAAAACGATG